>SLIC01000183.1 GCA_007135845.1 Candidatus Brevefilum sp. | reverse complement strand
CCAAGTCCATGATGGTATAATACTGGGGTTAAATTTAATGAAAAAATTCAAGCCTTTGCCAGGATAGGCTGTGGAACAGGAACCCAATGAAAGAATCATATTATTTTCAAGCAATCATTATGAAACTGCAGGCGTTTTGGGCGGAGCGCGGCTGCCTGATCTGGCAGCCTTACTACTCCCAGGTCGGGGCTGGAACGATGAACCCGGCTACCTTTTTACGTGTCCTGGGACCTGAGCCCTGGAATGTGGCTTATGTGGAACCCTCCATCCGCCCGGACGACGGCCGTTATGGCGATAATCCCAACCGGCTGCAGCAATTTTACCAGTTCCAGGTGATCCTGAAGCCCGACCCGGGCAATCCGCAAGAGGTGTATTTGGAATCGCTGCAAGCCTTAGGGATCGAACCAGCCAAACACGACATTCGTTTTGTTGAGGATAACTGGCAGCAGCCAGCCATTGGCGCCTGGGGGTTGGGCTGGGAGGTCTGGTTGGATGGGCAGGAGATCACCCAATTTACCTATTTCCAACAGTGCGGGAGTGTTGACCTGGACCCGGTATCGGTGGAGCTGACCTACGGCCTGGAGCGAATTGCCATGACATTGCAGGGGGTACGTCATTTCAAAGATATCCAATGGAGCCCGGACCGCACTTATGGCGACGTTAACTTAATGGGTGAGCGGGAACACAGTACATATTACTTTGACCTGGCTGATGTTGACGCCATGCGGACGATGTACGATCTATTTGAGCGAGAAGCAGAGCGGGCGATCGATGCTGGTTTGGTGCTGCCCGCCCATGACTATGTTCTCAAAACGTCTCACACCTTTAATATCATGGACACCCGCGGTGCTGTTGGTGTGACCGAGCGGCAGGCCCTGTTTGCACGCACGCGGGAACTGGCACGCCGGGTGGCTGAAGCTTATGTGGAACAACGGCAGATGGATGAGTTTCCCTGGCTGATGGAATCCGCCAGCCAAATGGCTGTTGATCCCGGTGCCATGAAAGCTGGCATTACGGGCGATTCCGCACCGTTTTTACTTGAAATTGGGACTGAGGAACTCCCGCCATCTGACCTGGCTGGCGCGCTGACCCAACTTGAGGCACGGGTCTCCGAGCTGTTGCAGGACCTGCGCTTGGAGCATGGCGATGTGAAGGTGATGGGAACACCACGCCGCCTGGTGGTATATGTTGATAAGCTGGCAGCACGTCAGGAAGACCTCTCGCAGGTGATCAAGGGACCGCCCGCTTCACGTGCCTTCGATGCGGATGGTCAGCCAACCCCGGCTGGCGTGGGATTTGCTCGCAGCAAAGGGATTGATGTCACGGATTTACAGGTGGCAGAGATTGACGGCGGTGACTATGTGGTTGCTGACGTGACTGAGGCGGGCAAACCTGCCTATGCAGTCTTAATCGATGCCCTGGCAGGATTGATTGCAACAATTCGGTTCAACAAGTCCATGCGTTGGAATGAGAGTGGCGTTGCCTTTGCGCGCCCTATCCGCTGGCTGATGGCTTTGCATGGTGAATCGATTGTGCCCTTCAGCTATGCTGGTTACACCAGCAACCGTGAGACTCGTGGGATGCGGTTTGAATCCCAGGAGAGGTTTGATGTTGACTCCCCTCAGGATTATGTCAATAAAATGGAAGCCCAGGGTATTCTCCTTGATCCTGATATGCGTGCCGCAGAGATCCGCAGGCAAGCACAAGCGCTGGCTGAAGAAGTTGGTGGTCGCATACCAGACGATGTGAATATCCTCCAGGATGTGACACACATGGTTGAAAAACCATTTGCTTTTCGGG
This sequence comes from Candidatus Brevefilum sp., assembly GCA_007135845.1. The sequence continues at coordinate 5,248 of SLIC01000183.1, read as the reverse complement.
GTGCATTTGACCCAGCCTACCTCGACCGTCTTCCGCCGGAGGTATTGATTTCCGTGATGAAGAAACACCAGCGCTATTTTGTGGTCGAAGACCCACAGGGCAAATTGCTGCCCTATTTCATTGGCGTCCGCAATGGTGGTGAAGCACATCTTGAGATTGTGGTTGACGGCAACCAGCAGGTGATCCTGGCGCGTTTTGACGATGCTGCCTTTTTTATCAATAAAGACCTGCAGCAGCCATTGGAGGCTTTTGTGCCAGCATTGGATACCCTGACTTTCCAGGTGAAGCTTGGCTCATTGTTGGATAAGACGGAGCGCATCCAGGCTTTGGTTGACCACCTGGCAGAATCCCTGGGTTTGTCTGAGGGTGATACAGTGACGGCCAATCGGGCGGCTGGCTTATGCAAAGCGGACTTAGCAACGGACATGGTGGTCGAAATGACCTCGCTGCAGGGGACGATGGGGCGTTATTACGCCCTGCATAGTGGTGAGACGGAAGCTGTGGCCGACGCGATTTTTGAGCATTACCTGCCGCGTTTTGCTGATGATGACCTTCCAAAGACGAAGCCGGGTTTAGTGGTCGGTCTGGCAGATCGTTTAGACACACTAATGGGTTTGTTCGCGGTAGGACTGCCGCCATCGGGAACAAAGGATCCCTTTGCCCAACGGCGCGCTGCGCTGGGAATTTGCCAAAATCTGATCAACTGGGAGTGTCATTTTGACCTTCGCTATGGACTGGAAATCGCCGCCAAAGGACTGCCGGTGGACGTATCCGATGAACATCTGGCTGCTTGTTTGGACTTTATCCAGGGCCGCTTGCGGGTGATGCTGTTGGAGATGGGTTATCCCCATGATGTGGTTGATGCCGTCCTGGCGGAACAGGGCACAGATCCTTATGCGGCCTTGAAAGGCGTTGCTGCACTGTCGGAATGGGTTGTGCGTGACGATTGGCACGAGATCCTGCCCGCTTTCAGCCGCTGTGTGCGAATTATCCGAGGGCTGGATCAAAATTACAACGTGGATCCGGAAAACTTTGAGGCTGAATCAGAACAGGCACTTTACGACGCCATACTAAAGTCTGAAAGGGAGATGGCTGGCGTGAAGGCCGTCGACAGCTTCCTGAGCGCTTTTGAGCCGATGGTGCCGGTGATTAATCACTTCTTCGATGAGGTCTTGGTGATGGCAGAGGAACCCGCAACCCGTGAAAACCGTCTGGCCATGATGCAGCGTATTGCTGCACTGGCGCATGGTACGGCTGATCTGAGCTGCCTGGAAGGGTTCTAAGTCAATTGGTGAGGTCCTTTCTCCATGAGATTCGTGGAGATTAAAAATTTCTTAATTTTACGCTTTCGACCTGATCAAGATCAAATTTGATTGGGGAAGTTATTGACCGATTTTCTGGATAAATCCTATTTTTGCAGGACGTTGTATAATTTAAACTAAACAGCTGGAGGCTTAATGGAAATTACCTGGCATGGACATTCTTGTTTCAGAATCACCGAACGCGGGATGGCGTCTGTAGTCACGGATCCCTATGATCCGGAGGTCGTTGGTGTTGACCCTGGAAAGCGTTTGGGGGCAGATATTGTGACGATTAGTTGTGATGACCCTGCTCACAATTACCTCAAAGCCATCCGCGGAAAAGCTTTCGAAATTACCGGTCCTGGTGAATATGAAGTTGGTGGTGTGTTCATCACTGGGGTACGGATCAATGGCAGTAAGAAGAAACGAGCATCGGATGCAATTCGCAATACCGTCTATGTGATTGACTACAATGGATTAAAGGTTGTCCATCTTGGTGAGTTGAATGATGTTCCCAACCAGACGGAGGTGGAAGGCCTGGGTGAGGTCAATATCGCCCTGGTGCCAATTGGCGGCCGCACCAGCCTGAACGCTGCCAAGGCGGCTGAGGTCATCAGCCTGCTGGAGCCGAGTATTGTGATCCCGATGCATTATGCCATGCGGGATTCACTGATGAAGTTAGACCCCCTTTCGAAATTCCTCAAGGAGATGGGTTTAACAGCGATTGAAACAGAGGAATCGATTAAGTTGACTAGTACCAGTGCCCTGCCTGAAGAAATCCGGGTGATGGTGCTAGATTTTAGTCAATAGCAAGGTGGTGTTGCCGCGATGTGTATTAGGAGGTTTGTAAAATGAATGTCAAAGTGATCATGTCCTGGGACATCATCGACGGGCGAGAGCAGGAATATTTTGAGTTTGTTGTGCGCAGTTTCATGCCGGGTGTTCAGAAGCTTGGCATGGCGCTGAGTGATGCCTGGGTGACGATCTATGGCGATCATCCCCAGATCCTGGTGGGTGCGGTGGTGCCCGGGTTGGAAAAAGCCCAGGATATCATTGCTTCTGAGGATTGGCATGCCTTAAACCACCGCTTGCAAAAATTTGTTAAAAATTATGATTTAAAGGTGGCACCACTGGAGGGTGGGTTCCAGTTCTGATGTCCTTTGTCATCCCATTATTGGATTGGTATGTCGAAAACGCCAGGGAACTGCCCTGGCGTTCGCATATCACGCCCTATCGCACCTGGATTTCAGAGATCATGCTGCAACAAACCCAGGTTGAAACGGTGATGCCCTACTTTACAAGCTGGATGGAACGCTTTCCGGATATTGAAACCCTGGCGTCAGCAGATGAACAGGATGTGTTGGCGCAGTGGGAAGGTTTGGGGTATTACAGCCGGGCGCGCAATTTACATCGCGCGGCAAAACATGTGCGCGATACCTACCAAGGTCAGCTGCCCGAGACCGCTGATGAATTACAAAAGCTGCCCGGTATTGGTCCCTATACGGCAGCGGCGATTGCATCGATTGCGTTCGGACAGGATTTGGCTGCGGTTGATGGGAATATCCGCAGGGTGATGGCTCGCCTGTTTGACGTTACGGAGCCTGCCCGCAGCCCACTTGGTGAACGCCAGTTGCGGGAGTTGGCCCAGGCGCATCTACCTCCTGGGCGGGCTGGCGATTACAACCAGGCGCTGATGGACCTGGGTGCGTTGATCTGTAAGCCGCAAAAACCCCATTGCGACCTATGCCCGATTGCCACAGTATGCCGGGCACGTAAGTTGGGGGTTCAGGAAGAGCGGCCGGTGAAATTGCCAAGGAAGAAAACGCCCCACCTGACGGTGACTGCAGCAGTCATCCAACGGGATGGGCGGGTGTTGATTGACCAGCGTCCTTCAGAGGGGTTGTTGGGCGGTATGTGGGAATTCCCGGGTGGGACGTTGGAAGCGGGTGATCCTGATCTACGCGCCTGCCTGCAGCGAGAAATTCGCGAAGAATTGGGTGTGGATATTCAAATTGGAGAGCCCTTTGGGGTTTACAAGCATGCCTATACCCATTTTAAGATCACGCTGCATGCATTTTTGTGTACCTTGCCTGATGGGCAACATCCCCAACCATTGGAAAACCAGGCTATCACCTGGGCAACCGTGGGTGAGCTTACGGATTATCCCATGGGTAAGGTTGATCGTCAGATAGCGACCCGATTGGAAGAGGAGGTGGAAAATGGATTCTTATGAAGCTGAGCGAGAACGTATGGTGCAGTACCAGATTGCTAACAAGGGGATCAAGGACGAGCAGGTGCTTGCTGCAATGCGTAAGGTACCGCGGCATCGCTTTATTTCAGCGGATGCACGTTCTTATGCTTATGCTGACAGCCCTATTCGCATTGGCAGCGGGCAGACGATTTCCCAGCCGTATATTGTCGCGTTGATGACGGAACTGTTGGATGTTCAACCGGAACACCGAGTCCTGGATGTCGGCACCGGTTCCGGTTACCAGGCGGCTATCCTGGGTGAACTGGCAGCAGAAGTGCACTCGATCGAACGGCACCCGGAACTGGCAGAATCAGCCCGGGAGACATTGGAAACGCTTGGTTACGAGAATATACATGTCCATGTTGGGGATGGCACCCAAGGTCATGAACTGGCAGCCCCTTATGACCGCATTGTGGTGGCTGCTGCCGGCCCTTCAGTGCCCAAAGCGCTGTTAAACCAGTTAGCACCAGGCGGGCGGCTGGTGATCCCGGTAGGACCGCGTTATTCTCAACGTCTGGAAGTATGGGAGCGGACTGGGGACAAATTTGATAAATCGACCAGCATCCCGGTGGTATTTGTACCGCTGATTGGCAAGGAAGGTTGGGAGGATTAACCCACTTCGCCAGGTAATGTAGCTGAAATTTCTTCTTGCTTGGGTTCAAAGGCCCGGGGTGATAGGAACAGGATCACGCCCAGGATGATAAAACCAGCACCACCGATGATTCCAACGGGTGTGGGGCCGAGCAGTGTGTCAGGCTGCCCCTGCATTAATAAAATGCTTAAGGCCGCAATCCCATTCAAGGCACCATGACCGATGACGGCAGGCCAGACGTTATCGGCTTTGATCGTCACCCAACCGAACAGGGCACTGGTGGCAACGGTGAAGACCACAAACGCCAGGGGACCCAGGAAGGGCGCGCCAAAATAATCAAACCCGTAGTTATAGCCCATCAGGATCACGGGCCAGTGCCAGACTCCCCAAATCACGCCTGAAACTAGGATGGCATTACGGCCGCCAAGGGGCATCAACTTGGGCTGTAAATATCCTCGCCAACCAAATTCCTCACCAAAGGTGGGGATCGCATTCAAAAGTGGAGCGATTAAGATGGCCTGAATGGTTTGAATGCCGACGATCAGCCAAACGTTGATCTCACCCATACCGGCCAGATCGATTTGCGCTGTGAGGATGGATAATTCAGCGTCGAAGTAACGTGGAAATAATAAGAAGAACAAAACCATCCCAAAGATTGTTAGAACTCCAGGTAATATCCAGGCAGCTGCAAAAAACAACCAGCGACCTCGGTCAAATTTTGGTCTGAGGTACAGGTTTTCTTTGCCCTCTTTGGTGATCCAGCGGGTGATGACGTTGGCAACGGCCGGCCCAAACATAATCACGGTTGGAAGCAGGAGCAGCGCCAGTGTCACCTGGACACCTGCAATATCGATAACCGGGCTGTTTTCGAGTCCACCAGTCAGGTAGATGACCAATGAACCCGCCCACGAGATACCAAAGGCAAATGCTAGGAAAATATAGATCCTTTTTTTGTCTTGTGCGTTGATCATTTTATCTCTCCTATGTTTAGCTGGCCGCCTATTAATTAATCTTGATTTTGTTTTATTTGGCGATCTTTAGCTGCACCAATCAGCAGCCCAATCACCAACCCCAAACCTGTGACGGTAAAAAAGAAGGGGTTAT
>SLIC01000275.1 GCA_007135845.1 Candidatus Brevefilum sp. | reverse complement strand
TTGGGTATCCAAGAAAAAGATAAATTCATTGTGAATCTCGACCATGTCGAAGATGTCTTTCGTTATTATGAGGCATCAGCCTTTTACTTAAAAAACCAGCACTGGATTTGCCCTGATAAAACATACACCGTCAAGGTTCCTGATCGGTCTATAAAAGCAAGGGCGAGAAAGGCCATCCAGCCATTTCTTTCCCGAGTAAAAAGAAGTTTAAGAATACTATTGTTCGGTTGAAAAGAGGTAACTACTCAGCCTGCAAGGGAATCGAGGGGGTTGTGTGGCGGCGGAGCCGCCACACAACCCCCCCTCCTCCTCAACAGCAGTGATGAAACAAAAGCACACGATGAAAGAGCCAACAGCAATATGGCTTGAGATGCTTCCTAAGAAATACCTGCTTAATAAGGTATCGGGCTGATGGCCAACAGGGTGTCCAGGTGATGATGCCCAGAAATCTCTCGCACCGTACAGGTCAGACCGCGTGCCACCAGGCTGTGCGTATGGACATAACCGCCAGAATAGCTCACACCATCCAGCAACGGTCCCTCCGAAATACCGGTTGCCACAAAGAATGTGTCATCCGAAGAAACAAGGTCATCCAGAGTCAGAACACGGGACAAATCAATACCCGCATCAATGGCATATTGGCGATCTTTTTCGTCACGCGGCCATAAAATACCCTGGATCATGCCACGCATGGCCCGTAACCCGCATGCTGCTAAAACTGCTTCCGGTGTACCACCGATCCCCAACAAAACATCAATACCTGTTCCTGGCCAAGCTGCCATTAACGCACCTGCCACATCACCTGCCAGGATTAGGCGAATTCGAGCACCGGTTTCACGCACTTCGTTGATCAACCGCTGATGCCTGGGTCTGTCAAGGATCACCACTGTCAGATCACTCACTTTCATACCCTTGGCTTTAGCAATCTTGGTCAGGTTGTCTTTTACCGGGGCGTCAATGTCAATCACATCCTTTGCTTCCGGTCCTACCGCAATCTTGGACATATAAAACATGGATCCAGGGTCGAACATGGTACCGCGCGGGGCTGCCGCAACTGTTGCAATGGCATTTGGCATCCCTTTAGCAATCAATTCCGTGCCTTCTACCGGGTCCACTGCAATATCCAATGATGGAGGGTCCCCGGTCCCGACGATTTCACCGTTATAAAGCATGGGTGCACGGTCTTTTTCACCCTCACCAATGACAACGCAGCCTTCCATTTCAATTTCGTTCATTAATAAGCGCATGGCATCCACAGCCGCACCATCTGCCTCCAACTTATCCCCGCGTCCGAAATAGCGCCCGGCAGCCATGGCAGCTGCCTCGGTCACACGAACAAATTCTAAAGCAAGATTCCGGGTTGGCTTTTTTTCTAATGTGTTATCCATCTCAGATCCTTTCGGTTAGTGATCCTGGTTTAATTTTACCAAACTCTGATGCCAGAACAGAAATCAGCCTCACCCCCATCACAGCAATCAAACAACCAGTATAATTCCCTCAAGGACAGAAAGTGAAGGTGATTGAATGCAAATTGACGTGATTGGTTTCGATGCCGATGATACCCTGTGGCAAACCGAGGTTCATTACCTCCAGGCACAACGTTCTCTGGCGAAAATTCTCAACCAATGGGAGCCGGAAGAAACGATCAATGATATCCTCTATCAAATCGAGATCAATAACTTACCGCACTACGGTTATGGTATTAAGGCCTTCGTCCTCTCAATGATCGAAACCGCCATTCACATCTCCAAAGGCGAGATTCGAGGTGATCAAATTGAGCATATTTTGAGGATTGGTCAGAAAATGCTTGCTGCGGAGGTCATTTTACAGCCGCACGTAAGAGACACGCTGAAACACGTCTCCACAACTTATCGCTTGATGATCCTCACCAAAGGCGATCTTTTGGACCAAACAAAGAAGGTAAAAGACTCAGGTTTGGAAAGTTTTTTCTTTGCGGTTGAAATCGTTAGCGATAAAACCCCTGGAACCTACGCCCAAATCCTGAATAAATACCAGGTTAATCCCAGGAATTTCCTGATGGTCGGAAATAGCATTCGATCTGATGTGCACCCGGTCCTAAAGTTGGGTGGTCGTGCGGTTTATATCCCTGCTGATACAACCTGGGAACACGAAATAGTGCCGGGGTTTGACACTTCACAGAATGGTTTTTATACACTTGAACATATCGGTCAGCTCGCTGAGTTGATCACCAGGATCAGCAATGCTAACTAAGACAGATTTTTTCACCTACCTGGAAGCCCCTATGCATCTGTGGGCGAAGTCACACCGCCAGCTTGAGGCACATTCCCCAACACCGTATGAGCAATACCTTATGCAACAGGGTCAGGCTGTCGAAGCCCTCGCCAGGCAGTATCTGGAAGAGGTTTTTATTTCACAAGAAGTACACTTCCACTGGCAAAAGTCTTTTGATGACGGCCGTTTTCAAATTCGTACAGATGCCCTCATTTCCGATCAAATCGACGGGGTATACGACCTGTATGAGATCAAGTCCAGTACAGCAATTAACAAAGACCATGAATATGACCTGGCATTCCAGGTTTTATTGCTTGAGACGTTGCTGCCACTGCGCGGTATCTATTTACTCCACATTGATAGCGACTACCTGCATGGGCACCAGCTCGACCTTCAAACATTTTTCACGGTAGAAGATATGTCTGAACGTGTGGCAAAACGCCAGGATGAGGTGATCGCCTTACGCCAAGATGCCTTCAGGGTTAGCCAAATGCCAGATCCCAACCCCGCACTTTCATGCACCAAACCAAAATCTTGCCCTTGTCCTGACCTATGCCACCCGCTCCTGCCCCCCAACCCGATCTATAACATCCCACGCCTGGGAAAAAAAGCTCTTAAGCTGCGTGATATGGGTGTTTTGGCCATCGAGGAGATTCCATCAAGCGTTCAACTCAGCCCCCGTCAGCAGCAGCATGTTGATGCCGTCCGTAAGAGAGGCCCCATCATCAATGCCCAATCAATACAAGCGTCACTGGAAGCGTTACACTATCCCCTCTACTTTTTGGATTATGAAACATTTAACCCAGCGGTGCCTTTCTTCCCCGGGTATCAACCCTACGAACACATTGTCTTTCAGTTTTCGCTGTTTGCTGTCAAAAAACCAGGTGCAGCACCACTGCATTATGAAGCCCTGATCGCAGATGACAGGGATCCGGCGCCGCTGATTGTACAAGCCCTGCTTGAGCGTGTTGGCTCACAGGGATCCGTTGTGGTCTGGAATCAATCCTTTGAAGCTGGCCGTAACCGCGATTTAGCCCGTCACTGCCCAGCTCATGCCGAGGGGCTTCTTGCCATCAATGAACGTCTGTTTGATTTGATGCTCATCTTCCGGGATGGTCATTACATTCACCCAGATTTCAAAGGGAGCGCATCACTTAAAGCCGTTTTGCCGGTGCTGTGCCCTGAGCTTACCTACAATGATAAGGCAATTCCCGATGGTGAAACTGCAATGCTGACCTGGTATCGTCTGCAAACTGGTGCCATTCCCCTCGAAGAACGCCAAGAGACCATTGAAGCAATGAAGGCGTATTGCAAAATGGACACCTATGGCATGGTCGCGATATGGGAGAAATTATGTGCTTTATAGAGGAATTAATATGAACTATTACCAATTTTCAATGACTCAGCTGAAAACACAAGGACAGGCCATCCTTAAACTGGTCACAGGCTTGACAGAAGAAGAAGCCCGCTGGAAACCTGCATCTGATTCATGGTCAGTCCTTGAAGTGCTCAACCACCTAATAGATGAGGAAATCTACGATTTCAGGACACATTTAGATCACATTCTGCACACACCGCATCAGCCCTGGCCGGAGATTGATCCCATTGCCTGGGTCACCGAACATCAGTATAACCAACAAGATCTACATGACTCTCTGGTTCGGTTTGAAGCTGAACGAGAGCAATCGCTCAACTGGCTGGCAGTATTACCAGATCCAGATTGGAAAGCGGCAGTCTCAGACACGCGCGGCACCCTTTCTGCCGGGGATATGCTGGCTTCCTGGTTAGCGCATGACCTGCTGCATTTACGCCAATTGGTTGAACTGCGTTACCAGATCACAACAAACATCAGCCGTCCTTACAGGCTTGATTATGCAGGTAAATGGTAATAAAGGAGAAAAGCAATGGAACCCATACTCAGTCATTGCGGAATGCGCTGCGACCTGTGCCTGGCATTTATGCCTAACCTCACAATGCATCCCGAGAACCGTCAAATCCTCAGCGATGGCTGGCACAAATACTTCGGCTTTCGGATTCCGCCCGAAGAGATTCATTGCCATGGATGCCGGGACAAGGAAAACCTAACTTTGGATGAGGATTGCCCGGTGCGTCCATGTGTTATTGAAAAAGGATTTGATACCTGTGCCCAGTGCGAGGAAATGATCTGTGATAAATTAGAAGAACGCCTGGTTAATTTTGAGGAGATGCAAACCGAATATGGCCGGCCAATCCCCCCAACCGATCGAAACCGATTCATTTTCCCCTATGAGAATGCAGACCGATTAGAAGCATTACGAAAAAAGCGGCCATAATCAACAACCCAGAATGGCCTTAACCACCACACAGCACCATCATTCAACTTTCAGGGTCCGTACGCCATCAATATCGGAAATGGTTTCTATCAACTCTTCCAGATTTTGATCCCGCGAGACGCGTGCCACCACCTGGATGCGCAAGCGTTTTTGTTTATAATGCTTCTGGATTGAAAAACTCCCTAAACTATCGGCATATTTCTCAACAACCCGGCGGACTGCTTTCACCACCCCTTTATGGTAATCCGCCTCAATTTGAATCAATCGAGAAATGGCCGTACGCACAAAACGATTTTCTAAGACGTTTAAGAGCGCCAACACAACCAGCATTAAGACCGTGGTGACTACGCCGATCAGGTAATAACCGGCACCGACCGTCATCCCCACAATGGCCATGGTCCACAGGGAAGTGGCTGTCGTCAGGCCTTTGACAGTAAATCCATAACGCAAAATTGCGCCAGCACCCAAAAAACCAATACCTGAAATCACCTGGGCTGCTAACCGGGCAGGGTCTGATGGTGTGCCCGGTCGAGCATAAAGGTAACCCACGTTGACAGACAACACCATCGCCAGGGTCGCACCGATCACCAGGATCATATGCGTGCGCAGACCTGCCGGTTGATCCTGCCTTTCACGCTCCAAACCGACTGCGGCGCCTAGAACAGCTCCTACCAAAACCCGCAAGATGATTTGAGTTTCTGTGATCATGCGCTGTTTCCTTCCAATCGACTTAATCCTGGTTGTTAGTGTTATTGGTAACAAGTTGGTTGATGAGCCGCTTAGATAACACGCTCACCTTGCTCGTTTTAATCATCATACCAATATTGATGCGTTCTCTACAAGTCAACACGACACTGTTTAGCTACCTGGGAGTTTAGAAGTTTATTGAAGTGAAAACGTAACCTTTGGTATAGGTAAGAGGAATTTCAAATCGTGATTCTTCGCCAGGATATGCTTAATTCTAACACATCCGGGTAGCGACTGACAAAATTATATAAATAAAACCGATTTAATAAATGGGATTAGGGCGATCAGAAAAAATCCAACAAAAAAATTTAACAAATTCTCATCTGATCATGCGGTTTTAATTTCCATCAGCAGCGTAAATCCAACAAAATCCGTGTGGTCTTCAATACGCATCCACAACCAGCGACCCTGAGGGAGTGAAGAGGGTTGGTTTAGCAAATCCCGAATTCGTTTGTTGAAAAAATCAACCTTCTCCAGGGCAGATTCATCTTGTTCGGGTGTGAGGATGATCAAGGCAGATAGCCCGCCGCGTTCAGGGAACAGCATACACAACTGCTGCGATCCAACCCGATAGCGCAGGCCCCATCCATGCTGCGGATTGTAATAACGCCATTCAGGTTCGCAATCAGGATAATGATTGCGCATAAAATGGTTAATTTCCTCCCACACCGGGTAAACTTCCCTGCCAATCAAAGCTTGAATGCGTTCCTGCGTAGGTGGCACATCCCGATCGAGCATACGTTCGTCTGTCATTTCGTTTTGCTAACACAACCTTTCAATCACTGTTAATGATAACAACACCAGGTCTGCTCAGGTTTTGTCCTGTGCAAATTCAATAATTTTGTTCTCATTCCTTTTTTATTTTAACTTAAGATTACTCAACGCTGGGGCAAAAAGTGAAATTTATGACCCTTAACCCTTCTCAGACAACAACCACCAAACATCTTCACCGGTGAAACCACACCGCCGGTAGAGCTTCTCTGGTTGATGCACATTGTGCAATTCGCCAGCAACTGTGGTGAATTTGACACTGCCAGAGACACAGCGTAAAAGTTCTGTGACAATCGCTTTACCTAATCCCTGTCCCTGGTAAACTGGCAATACCTGGATCCACTCCAGGGATGCTTCTTGAATCCCTGGGTCTCGTTCAGCAATTCCCAATCCTGCCCTATCCCCAGTTTCCAGGTCAATCACCCACAGCCACAGGTTTGGGTCATAGACGGGATGAGACAGCCAGTCTTTAACAATTTCAATGTTGACCTTAACCTTCTCATAGCAGTCACTGATTAAACGCACCGCAGCCTCGATATCCTCCTCTGGCTTGAAAGCCTCAAAAGCAAAGTTGGGTGGACAAGCGCTGTCTGCTATCTCACCCTCAAAAACCAATCGGAAATAGGGTTGCCTGATGGCAAAGTGTCTTTGGGAAAAAACTGGCAGCGCGTTCTGATGTACCAGGGCAAACTCGACTGTTTCGATTTCTTCCTGTTTAAGCGGATGATTGGCGGGGTCGGCACACCAAAAGGCCATCAACCGTCCTCCCACCCAAATGACCAGGGATGTGGGTTCTTCAGATACATCCCTGGCGACGACCAAACTCGATTCATGGATGTTCGCTGCTGTCTTCCAAAAAGCATTGGGAAGCGTTCGGCAGGGGTGCCTGGTATATATTTCACGCAACAAGTTCAAAGATTCCCTCACATCAACCTCCATTGATTAACTGCCGAATCCTGCCTGCATAAACCTCCTAGACCCGGTCAAAACGGCCCCATGTTGCAGGTCGACCGCCCCCGCCATCCGGGCGCTGTTCATCACTGTCTTGCCGCCAATTAAGCTTGAGAAACTGTGAAAAATAGTCCAGATCTTCCTCGGTTATCCCATGGGAGTCATCAGGCGAAGATTGCCGGTGGGCGTACATCAAATAGGTTCCACCGGGGTTCAACCAACGTTTTAGTTTTTGCCGATATACGTCTCGCTTCTGAAAACTCAGGCTGTGATAGCATCC
>SLIC01000033.1 GCA_007135845.1 Candidatus Brevefilum sp. | reverse complement strand
CGATATTGAGATAATGGGAACATATCAGTTCGATTGGGATATAGCCAAAACCACGCTTAAAAAACCCAGCATCGTGGTGTTGTTTTTTTTCATCCTTTTTGGAATGCTCCCATGGATTGCCTTATCTGATGGCGCACTCGTTTTTCTGAGGGATATTGTTAATTTAGAGAGATTTGAAATCTACCTGGTTATGTTGCCAATCATATCCGGGATAACGCTAGGTTTTCCTATTGGTGGCATTATTGGCGATTTACTGTTCAAGAAAAAGAGGATCGGACGAGTTTTAACTGCTTTTGTGGGTGTTATCGTACCTTACTTTATACTCTTTAATCTTTTTTCAAATGGGCTCATCCAGCCTGAGGGTTTTCTTGTAAATACCTTACTGCTTGGATTTTTTTGGGCATTTACCTGGCCGAATATTTTTGCATCCTTCATGGATATTACCTTGCCAGAATTGCGTTCTTCGGTATTCGCTGTTGCTCTGGTATTTCAAACGATCGGAATGTTAATCAGCTCAATGCTTTTTTCGTGGTTGCAGGGATGGCTTGGTATTGCTAATGCGATATTTTGGATTTGCATCAGTGCATGGATAATTTGCATGATTTTGTCGGTTCTTTTGTTCTTTTTCCTCCCGAATGATGTTGAGCAGCTTCGGCGGCATATGGCCTACCGCAGTCACTTAGAGGCGCGGCTTCAACAACAATAGTCGTATTGGCCTTGTCATTTTGATTTTTGCGCATTGCGAATCAACAGGTCCATAATGGGGTAAGCCAGGTTACCAGGCAGTTGATTTAGAAAGTACATCACCTTTCCTTCAAAGCCAGGCAGGATCACATAGCGACCTTTACGGATACCTTTAAGAATTTCGCTGGCGACCTGGTCGCTGGTGAGGACAGAATTGTTTTTCGCTAAGATCTTTGTCTCGATAGGTTTGTTTTGGTTATCGAATTCAAGTTGTGGGGTATGTGTATCAGGTGGAAAAACACAGGAGACCTGGATGCCGAGGGGTTTCATCTCGGCCCGGAGGACATCGCTGAGCCCACGAACGGCGAATTTTGAAGCACCATACCCGGAATAACCAAATATACCAAGAAAACCTGCCAGGGACGAGATGTTGACAACGGTTCCCGAACCACGCTGGATCATTCCGGGGATGACACATTTAAGCACATGCAGGGTGCCAAAATAATTGATATCCATCTGCCATCGAAAGGTTTCGATATCCAGTTCTTGAAAATAACCCGGATAGACGACGCCAGCGCAATTGACCACCAGGTCTGGAAGGCCAAAGCTGACCATCCAATCTTCGAGGATGGCTGCAAGCGTTTCATAATCTGCGACATCTGCAGAAATGATCAGAATCTGTTGATCTTCACGTATGGTCAGATCAGACAGGGTCTTTTTTGAAGTTTCAAGTTTTTCCATATCCCTGGCGAGAAGACATACGTCAGTTCCTTCTGTAACGAGCTGCTTCGCCAGTGCAAAACCAATACCACTTGACCCCCCGGTGATTAATGCCAGGTTATAAACTGCCATGCTTATCTTACTCCGCAGCTGCCGCAGTTGGTGGAGGCACAGGAGCCGCAATTGCTGCCGCCGGCAATGGTCCGTCCACCGCTGGAGGCGTTAAAGAGTGAGATCTTACGATGGGTACGATCACCCTGGCACTGGGTACAGATCAGGGGTGAATCTGCATCTTTGATACTTCTGATCAGTTCTATTTCAGCCTGACAGTCTAAACAGGTATATTCATAAATCGGCATATATTTTCCAAACTTTGATAGAATGACATTAATGGTTGAATTTTAACGTATGGTCATCTAAAGGTCAATTAAGTGACGCAAAAACATTTTCCAAGTAGCTTAAAAAAGAAAGTCTACGCTTACATACTTTCTATTGTTAATCATGAAGCTTGTTTGCTGGTCTTTGAACATGTTCATACACCAGAAGCCGGTATTCAGATCCCGGGTGGTTCAGTGGAATCTGGAGAGCATATTGATGCGGCTGTCCTACGAGAAGCCCAGGAAGAAACTGGCCTGGATAACCTTCAATTGGTTAAGAAACTTGGGGTGGTTGTTCGTGATTTGGCTGAGTTTGGCCTGGCTGAGGTGCAAGAGCGGCATTATTTTCAATTAGATTGTATGGACCCTCCAGGAGACACCTGGATTTCTAATGAGGAGACGCCATCAGACGGTACTCCAGGGCCAATTGCCTTCCGTTTTTATTGGGTTCGTTTGGAAGATGTACCAAAACTTAGGGCGGGCTTAGACGAGATGCTTCCTAAATTGCTGAATAAATAAAAAAGCCAGGGTTTTCCTGGCTTTAGTCATGGATCAGTTTGTATATCTTTTTTGAATAGCTGGTATTAAATACTCGTTGAAGGACCGATCGCAATCAAAATCTGGGAGCCAATCCCAATCTCTGCAGGCAGCTGTGTCATCTAACAGCTCTGGCCAAGAATCTACAATCTTTTGCCGACATTCATCGACCGCAAAATGGATGTTGGCTTTGGGGAATGCGTCCTTGACGATATCAAATATTTCTTGGGCAGACACGCTGAAACTGGTGACATTGTAGACATATTTCGAGAGGCGATTCTTGGGGACTTCTTCCAGGCAGACCAAGGCTTTGATAGCGTCTGGCATGACCATGAATGGGATGGTGGTATCTGGACGGACAAAGCAATTATAGTCCTCTCCTTTGGCAGCCGCGTGCAGCATCTCGGGGCCATAATCGCTGGTCCCGCCGGTGGGAATGGTCTCGGCGCTGATCAAACCTGGGAATCGAATGGAACGAAAGTCAACAGTTTCTTTGCCGCCGCAATCCGCAGCCAACTGGCGGTAGTATGAGTTATAGTATCGTCCCAAGTGTTCGCAGTAGAGCTTATTACAACCATACATGGTGGTGGGATAATTCCAATCTTCTTCATTCACTGCACCAGCATCCGATTTTTGTTTCAATGTTGAGATCCCATAAGCTGCGATGGAACTCGGATAGATAAATTTTACGGCAGTGCCCTGCCACTGGGATTGTTCTGTTGCCAACCGCAGCAGGTTCAGGGTGCCCTCAACATTGATACGGTGGGCAGTTTCCGGATTGTATTCAGCTTTGGTTGAAAGGATTGATGCCAGATGATAGATGGTGGCGATTTCGTGCTCGACGACCAACCTGCCGAGCAGCATTTGATCGAGGACATCACCCACGATGTAGGTATGGACCATTGATCGCAGGGGTTTGTCCAACGGATTGACATCGAGTGCCACAATATTGACATTCGTGGTACTAGCCAGGTGTTGGATCAAGCCATGACCCATTTCCCCGTTTGCTCCAGTGATGAGCACAACCTTTTGACGCATAAGTTCCTCCTGAGTTGTTGGTGAAGCTGATTAATGAGATAGGTGCGTTATTTTGTTTGATTATCCTCCACGGAATGAAAGATCAGCTTATTGGGCGGTTGTTCCATCCGTCAGGTGAGGGGCATGGAAATGTGCATCCGACGGATAGCGTCGATCGGATGGAAGGAGACCATCAGGACAATGATGCTCATGTCATCCTGGGGCTGTCCATTATCCAATCGGATGGCGCGATTGAGCAAAAAATCCGCCAATTCTCTGGCAGTGGGCTCCTGTTCCTCGAAAAGTGTCTCGAGGATGGTGCAGATATCCATGGTTGCTTCGTCATGTACGCCGGCATGGTAGATCCCATCGGAAAAAACTACCACGGTCATATCTGGCTCAATGGGGATTTCCACAATCGATGAAGTCGGCTCATTTTCAGCGCCGATTGGCACACTCTCTGTTTCGAGGCAATCGGCTCTTTCTTCGGTGATCAAAAAAACCGGCACCGGATTGTTGCGAGAAATGATGATCGTATCCGTCTGTAAATCAACACTGAGAAGGTTGAGATTGGCCTCGATGCGTCCATCATGTTCAGAAAAGATACTGCTGGCCGCAGACCGGATGGATGCGCCATCACGCATACCCTGGCTGATCTGATCGATGACCCGGTGAGCGACCAAATTCGAAATCGCTTTACTGCCCCTGTTATCGATCTTGCCATCTGCCATGACGATGGAAACACCCCCATTCGGACGTTCGGTCACCTCAACGGTATCTCCGCTGTTGCTGCTGCCGTGCTTGTCAATTTTTGCGATTGCAATCTTGATTTCCATGACCCTATTTTACTAGAAAAAGTGGGAAAGGTGAAAGCTCAAAGCTAAAAGGTAAAAGCTGATAGCTGGTAGCTGGTAGAGTTTAGTACTTAGAGCTTTGTAAAGTTAATTCGAAGTTCTACCGACTAAGTTCTACCGACTATTCACCATTCACAAATCACCACTCACTAAATTAATAATAAAAGCTGAAAGGGGGAATGTACATGGAGGGATGCTTTATAATGAACCCATTGTGATCAAGCCCGAATATGGTATAAGAAGCTGTAAATTAATGGATAACCCCAGTCAATTTTGTTGGTTTATCTTGAGAAGACTCGCGCTGGTCTTTTGCTTGGTGATGCTTATCAGCGGGTGTGGACCTCTGGTTTGGGACGATCTCCCTTCTTTGGAAATATTCGAGGTCACAGAGGTTACGGAATTTGGGGTTGAAGTTCCATCCAGAGCAGGCCCGAGCATTGCGGAGATTCAAGGCGCAGGGCATTTCTCACCCTTTGAGGGTCAGACGGTAACCGATGTACACGGCATTGTGACCGTGATTCGTGCAGATGGCTTTTACATGCAGTCGATGGTCCCTGACGATGACCCCGCCACCTCGGAGGGGATATATGTCTACCAGGGTCTGGTGCCATCCGTCAGACCCGGGGATGAGGTCTTGGTCAGCGGGGAGGTGAATGAGTGGGTCCGATCCAGTGGTGCCGTCAACGATCTGCCGATTACCCAACTGCGCTTTCCCACAATCGAAGTGATTTCCAGGGGAAACCGACTGCCCGACCCAACGATCATTGGTGAGGGTGGACGAATGCCGCCCACAGAAGTAATTCACAATCAAACTGTGGGTCGGATATTGCCGGGTGCGCCGTTTGATCCCGAAGCTTCAGCTTTGGATTTCTATGAAAGCCTGGAAGGGATGCTGGTGCAGGTTAATAACGCGGTTGTGGTAGGTGCCACCAACAAGTTCAAGGAAATTGTGGTGCTGCCGGATGGCGGCGCCTGGGCAAGCCTGCGCACAGCCCGAGGTGGAATTGTCGTGCGCGAAGGAGATTTCAACCCGGAGCGGGTTATTCTGGATGATGCGCTGCTGGAGATGCCCTTTGTCCAGGTGGGTGATTATGCCGTGGAACCCATCATCGGGGTGATGGATTACACCTTTGGCAATTACAAAATCCAGCCAATTCAACCGGTCAATTTCATCCCTGGTGGTCTGCAGCCCAGTGATCCCCTGCCGCTAGCAGAACCAGGACAGCTGCGAGTGGCCAGTTATAACGTAGAGGTGATCTCAGCCCGGGATACGACGCAGCTGATCACTTTAGCAGACCATATCGTCAACTGGATGGCTTCACCAGACATCATTGGGTTGCAGGAAGTAGCGGATAATGACGGTGTAGCAGGCAGTCAGACGGTGGCAGCAAACCAGACTTACCAGGAGATTGTTGATGCCATCCTGAATGCGGGCGGTCCGGCTTATGGGTATGTGAACATCGACCCGTTACCCGACCAGGATGGGGGCGTCCCCGGTGCCAATATCCGCCTTGGATACCTCTATCGGCTGGATCGCGGGTTGTCGCTGGCAGATTCACCGCATGGGGATGCTGTCACTGCGGTCAGCGTGATAGACCAGGATGGTATGCCGATGCTCTCGCTCAACCCCGGACGGATTGATCCGAGCAATGAGGCTTTTATCAACAGCCGCAAGCCCTTGGCGGTGATGTTCCTGCTGGATGGCGAGCCGCTGTACCTGGTCAATAACCATTTCAATTCCAAACGCCCGGATAACGCGCTGTTCGGCGCTGTTCAACCGCCAGAGCTGCTCTCCGAAGCGAAGCGCACGCAGCAAGCTCAGGCAGTGCATGATTTTGTCGAGTCGGTTTTGGCCGTTGACCCGGACAGCCGGATGATTGTGCTGGGCGACCTGAACGAGTTCTATTTTGCGCCTCCGGTACAGGTATTGAGGGGGGATCATTTGCATAATTTGATCGAAACCCTCCCGGTTTCGGCGCGGTACACTTATATTTTCGCAGGGAACAGCCAGGTATTGGATCATATCTTGGTGAGTGAAAGTCTGTTGGGGCAGTTGGCTGGGTTTGAAATCCTGCACCTGAACAGCGAGTTTGATTATGTGAGCCAGTTTAGCGATCATGAACCACTGGTGGCTACGTTTTGGTGGGATTGAGATTCTTGATATGGTTTGATTTTTCAGGAGTATCTTATTGGGGTTTGTTATGATCAAAAATGTTAACAAAGATCGTCGGAGCATTCGAATACCTAATTTTGATTATTCTGAGGCTGGGGCATATTTCATCACGATTGTGACACAAAAACGGTTGTGTTTGTTTGGGGAGATTAAGAATGGTGAGATGTTACTAAGTGATGCGGGAATGATGGTTGATCAGGTTTGCCAGGAAATCCCACAATTCTTACAGGGTGTTGATTTAGATCATTATCAGATCATGCCCAATCATTTTCATGGCATCATTATTCTGAATCCAATAGAAACTGAAAATCGGAATCAACCCTCGGTAGGGGCAGACCTCCGTGTCTGCCCTGGGCAACCACGGAGGGTTGCCCCTACAGGAAATTCGATTTCATTATTTGATGTTGTGCAACGATTTAAGTCATTAACAACACGTCGATATATTGATGGAGTCCATCACAAGAATTGGCCGCGATTTGATAACCGTCTTTGGCAGCGAAATTATTACGAACGTGTAATCCGCAACGATCGGGAACATCAAGCGGTTGTTGATTATATTTATGCAAATCCACTCAATTGGGATAAAGATCAAGAAAATCAATCCTATTTTCATCATTAGGAAACTCACTGTTGAAATATGGGGCAGACCTCCGTGTCTGCCCCTACCGAGAATCCTATTTCACTTAGTGATATTGCGAAAAGGTTTGAGTCTATAACCCCCCGTCAATATATTGATGGAGTAAAGCATCTGAATTGGCTAAGATTTTATAGCTGTAGGTCACGTATGGCGAAGCCTACGTGACAAAATATCCTTGTATATTTCCTTCACAGGTAAATCTCTAATCTTTCGTTAACATGAATGGTGTATAATGTTAACCACATCGGGGATGATCGGCTTCGACGGGAGAGGCTGGTCCCGGATTGCGAGTCGAGAGGTACCGAGCTCGTAAAATCAGT
>SLIC01000172.1 GCA_007135845.1 Candidatus Brevefilum sp. | reverse complement strand
TGGCGGCGCCTTCCCGGTATGGCTCTCACCCGTGCAGGCAGTGATCATCCCGATTGCTGATCGGCATGTGGGATTTGCACAGGAGGTGTCAGAGGTGCTGAAAGGTGCGGGTTTGCGAGTGTCGGTGGATGCTCGCAGCGATCGCATGAACGCTAAGATCCGCGATGCCGAACAGCAAAAGGTGCCTTACATGCTTGTGGTCGGTGATCGTGAGATGGAGAACAACCAGGTTGATGTCCGACGCCGCAGCGGCGAGCGTATGGGTGCCATGTTGGTAGATGACTTCAAGGCTTTGGCATTGAAGGATGTGGCCGAGAAGGTTGAGGGTTAGGCGAGTCGATCACGTTTGGTTTTCATGACTGTTGATTGCGTTGGCTTATTGACCGGTACAAATTGATTAGTACAATGCTATTGAGACCCCCGGGGTTTTAAACAACTGCGAGAAAGATACCTCCCGATTGCAGTTGTAAGATGGTTGATGGATGAATATTTTACCAAAACCCCGGGGGTCTTAAGAAACGAGATCAACGAGAACAGATTTGATTGCGCAATTGGTGAAATTTACTCATCAAATGGTTGACGTTTTATTAGAATTAATGGTAAGATATAAGCCATTCCCTTAACGGGAATGTCGTTTGTATTGCATTATTATTGATCTTATCAGAAGGAGAGCTTACACTATAAGTAGCAAAGACGATTATCGCATCAATAAACAAATTCGTGCTACAAAAATACGTCTAATCGACCAAAATGGTGAAAACCTCGGTGTCGTCACATTACGCGAGGGATTGAGCCGGGCAGAAGAAGCTGAGCTAGACCTGGTCGAAGTCGCCCCAGGCGCCGACCCGCCAGTCGCCAGGATCATGAATTTTGGCAAATTCCTGTATGAAAAGGAAAAGAAAGAACGGGAAGCACGAAAAGCGCAAACCAAGATCGAAATTAAAGAGATTCGTTTGCGTCCAAAGACAACCGACCACCATAAAAGTTTCAAAGTGCGTGACGCACGCCGGTGGTTGAACGACGGGATGAAAGTTAGAGTGACCATTCGCTTTAGAGGACGTGAGATCACTTACCCGGAGATCGCTCTTGAGGATTTACGAGAGATTGCCGAAGAATTGGCTGACGTTTCAGAAGTTGAACAGGCACCCAAATTAGAAGGGCGTACGATGTTCATGATGCTCGCCCCCAACAAGTAATTCCAGCGACCTTCTGACGAGAAAGACAATTTTATTGTGTTGAATCCCTACGGCTCTGCAAGCCTGCGCCGTAGGATTTTCATGAGAGGAGTTGAAAATGCCACGTAAACCTAGAGATGGCAAGTACAAAATGAAGACCCATAAGGCAACCTCGAAACGGTTCAAGATGACCGGTTCTGGCACGATTATGCGCACAAAGATTGGTAAGGGTCACTTACGCCGGCGAACACCGGACCGGACCAAGCAATTGTTTGAGCGGATGATTCCTGTTAAAACCCGAGGTTTTCGCAAGAAAGTCCGTCGCCTTGCGCCCTATATGGACAAGAAAAAATAAAAAAAATCGACATCATTTAATGATTGCGGCTGTTGGGTGTATGCAACGGGTGATAGAGAACCATCACCGGCGCCCAGGGGTTCGCAAAGGAGAAAAACATGGCACGTGTAAAAGGTGGCCCACATCGCTACCGTAGACATAAAAAAATTCTCAAGCTCAATAAGGGCTATTACGGCACCAAGAGCAAATTGTACCGTCGAGCTAATGAGCAATACCTGAAAAGCCAGTGGTATGCTTATCGTGACCGCCGAAATCGCAAGCGCGACCTGCGACGGTTATGGATCTCCCGCATCAATGCGGCTGCCCGGCAAAATGGCACCACTTACAGCAAGCTGGTCCACGGCTTACGGCAAACCCAGATCAACCTGAACCGCAAAATGCTGGCTGACCTGGCTGTACGTGAGCCCGAGGCCTTTGCTGAAATTGTGAGTAAAGCACTCAGCTAAAGGACCATTCGACAAAAAAAAAGAAGAGGGTGCTGACGGAGCGCCCTCTTTTTGATTTAATGGGTATTTGCACTACATACTGATACAGCGCTTAAGCCATTGGGTGGTATTTATTGGTTTTACTGCGTTCAGGTAAAAGGCATCTGCAGGTTTTATTAGATCAGTCAGGCAGGAGGAAGCGCATCAGGCGGTTGTTGCGGGCATCAGACACCCACACATTGCCCTGCGGGTCAACGGCCAATCCACCGACGATGCCGATTTCATCCGGACCGCTGCCAAAACCTCCCCAGGCGAACAAGAAATTGCCGTGCTGGTTGAATACCAATACCCTACCCAGGATTGGGTCAGCAACAAAAACCCGGTAATTTTCATCGATTGCCAGGAATGGTTTATTGTCGAGGGTATCACCAAACCAGCCTTCAATATCCCAGGTAACATGATTCGGGTAGTTGAGGGTACCTTCATCAGGGATCATGATCTGGATGCGCCGATTCCAGGTATCAGCAATGAACAGGCGTCCGACATCATCCACTTCGATGCCGACCGGTTCATCAAATTGACCGACGCCTAAACCCGCACCGCCAAATTCAGCCAGGTCGTTCCCGTCGTTGTCAAAAATAACCACCCGTTTGTTACCTGTGTCAGTGATAAAAACACGGCCCTGATCATCAACGGCAACCCCACGCGGTCCCCAGAAGTGATAGCGGCTTTCTGCCACGCCAAATTGACCCCACATGGTGACAAATTCACCATCAGCCGTAAACTTCTGGATGCGATTGTTCCAGGTATCTGCCACAAAAACGGATCCATCCGGGCCAACTGCCAGGCCCCAGGGTTCGTTGAAATGGCCTTCAGGCGCGATGGTTTGGGTTGTGTAGTCACTGGCACCAAAAGTACCAAAGGTGTTCAGGTAATTGCCTTCCTGGTCGAAATGCAGGATGCGATGGTTGCGGGAATCAGCAACATAGAAAGTGCCGTCGGGTGCGAAGGCAATATCACGGGGTGCATCCAACCAGAAAAAGTCGTCTCCATATAAGATCCTGTCTGCTTCCAATGCGATCGTGTTGGCTTCGTAAGGATCGACAGTTGGCTCAACAGTGACGGGTGCAACACCATACTCCCAGATCATCGAAACAACATCATTTCGAATGTACATACGGAAGGAATCAGACGGCTGCCAATTTTCCAGGGTGAGGGTGTTGATGCCAGCGAGCTGCGCATAGGGCTGATAATCCCGATTGAACCACAGCTCCCATAATGCAGCACGCATGGCAGGACTTCTGAAGGCATCCCACACGCGTTGGATGGTGAGGTTGTAATAAATCTGGGTAGGCCACCACAACCTGGTATGGTCAAAGCGGACGTAATCTTCTCCGACCACAGGTTCAATCAGTCCAAAGTTTCCACTACCAACCAGGATGATGGGGGCATCGCGAAGATCACGGGTAGGATTGCCCGAAAACCAACGCCGGTTGGGATAATCACGGAAATACCACCAGTAAGGATAAAGCATGTCGTTATCATAGGCGACGACAATATCCTTTCCGCCGGTCAGCCGGAAACTGATCTCTTCAACCTGCTCCAAAACGTCCTTTGGGTCACGGGCGGCATGGGCATAAACCAGGAATTCCTTGGCTGTGTCGTATAAAATAAAGTTGGCACGATAGGCAGTGCGAATGGTGATTACTGACAGAATGCCAACAAAAATGATCAGGGCGAATTTCCCGAGTTGATTAAGTGTCCAATCCCGTAGAAGGAAATACAGACTGATACCTGAAGCAGTCATAGCAACAAATGTCAGCAAGAAGTTGCTGGTTACATTCAGCTGATCTAGTTGATTGCCCTGGAACGGCGGCGTTGGGCCAAAGATCAGGGCAGTTACACGCCAGGTTGTCAGCAAGAACAGGAACCCGACAAGAAAAACCAGCCATCCCCGATGTTGTTTGACAGCTGACCAGTTGAAGGATTCAATCAACTGGCCAAAACTCCAACCACTGATCAGGATCATCGGCATGGTGATATGTGAGGTTAACCAGGGCATGCGTTCGCCGGCAAAGCTGAACGCCACCAGGCTCATCACTGACCAATATAATAATAAACCGAAGATCGGGGTCCTTCGGACCTCGCCTTCATTGTCGACAAGGCGAGGCAACTGGTATTTTTCATCAAGATCATTGATTTCTTCGACCAGGTTTTGAGAGTTGGAGATAATTTCAGGTTTTGATGGTTCGTGGTTTACCCCGATTGCATTGTTTTTCACATCATCTGAAGCGGTTTCCATCAGTTCGTTTTGCGTTTCAACTTCAGCATGTTTCGGGCTTTTTTTCAAGGACCGAATCCCCAAAAATGCAGCCAGTATTGTGCCGAAAGCTGGCAAAAATTCGTAGAATGGTATTTGCAGTAAAGCATAATAATAGCGTGGCTGGCTACCCCTGACGACGCCTTGCTGAGCCAACCAATAGCCCAGGGCGCCCATCAAACCCGCGGCAAATCCACTGCCCTGGGTAAAAAGTGTGGTGTAGAAGACGGTGAAAATACCCCAGAAGATGCCGATATTCAGGGCCCATACCTTCCAGTTCCACCAGATGCCGATTAATACAGCAATAATGAGCAATGGGATCACAAACATCAGGGATGTTGTGATACCGCGAGCACTGTAATCAAGCGGATTTAAACCGAGGATATCCATTGGGAGGGCGGCTAACAGCGGCAGGACGAT
The DNA here is from genome assembly GCA_007135845.1 of Candidatus Brevefilum sp. Next base: position 2,681 of record SLIC01000172.1, on the reverse strand, counting down.
GGTGCCTTGTAAGATCAGCAGGTCAAAGGAGCGTTCATCCCTGATGCCAAACCAGCCAATCCCTTTGACCAGGAAATTGACCGCAATAACCAACCCAGCCAACAAGCCTAACCCCAATAACCCGATGATTAAGCGGGTGGTCCCAGCCAGTTCACCGATCATCACGCCAACACTGTCGTTTGGTCCAGTATCTGGTCCGTGGGTCAGGGCGTAATACCCGACACCAAACAGCACCAGGCCAAGGATCAGGATTGCTGTTACAGAGATAAGAAAGGCATTACGAGCATGAGCTGATTTCCAGGGTTTATTGATCACCCTGGCAGTGAACAGGATTCCCAGGAAGATGAGCAATTCAGCTGTAAAAATGTAAGATGTTGCTTTATCAGTGAAGTGAAGAGCGGTGATAACCGTGATAAATAAGAGCGTACGTTTTTGTCCCAGTTCTAAATAATGTAATACTCCCCAAAGCAGTGCCATACCCCAAAACACGATGTAAATCTCGTTGCGGGTATACCGGCTGTAAAATGATATATAGGGTGAAATTGTAAATAAGAACCCTGCCACCAGCGCTCCTACCCGACCGAGGTATTTTTTAAACCCAAACATTGCGAATGCGACGACAGCAATCCCAAAGACAGCATTAGGAATCCGGGCAGAAAAATCGCTGGCTCCGAAGAGGACATAAGAAAGGGTGATCAGGTGAAATTGGAGAGGGCCATGGGTCACCGGGTCATAGCGGTAGCCGCCACCCTGATAAAAGGTGTATGCCGGCACCACATGGTTAACTTCGTCGTGGCTCATCACACGTTCGCCCAGCATGACAAACCGGCTCAGGACCGTGGCTAGCAGGATGATGAAAACGATCAGGTGATAAATTGTGAATTGCGGCCAAATTGACACCAATGGCCGATCCAACCAGTGGCTGTTGGTTGGAAGCGTGTTAGTAACATGTTTTTCTGTATCGGTCATAGGGTTCGCTCTTTGCTCGAAGCGTGCTGATGCTGCTGGTCAATCAATTTTAGAACTATACTTTATGTGTCAGATCCTGACAAGATATGGCTAATCATGAACGGTAAGGACCATTTATTACAGTATTTAAGGTAGAATCAGGCAATACTCACGATGAAACTAAAAATATTAACAGTGTGTTTAATCCTTTGTTTTTTGGTCGCATGCAACCAGCAGGCCGAGCCTGCGCCAACGCTCATACCGACCTTAGATGCAACGCGCTTATTTGAAACGGCGGTTAGCCTGGTCACGGCTGATTTTGCGCAAACGCTCACCCATGTTCCAACCCAGACAACAACGCCCACACCCTCGAGCACGCCGATCCCGACCCTGGACAGGACCCGACCGGCGATCGTCACTCCGACTCGCGAGCTGCCGTGTAATATGGCGGCTGCTGGCAATCCCATTGATGTGACCATCCCTGACGATACGAGGATGATACCCGGTACATCTTTTTCAAAAACCTGGCGAATACAGAATGTGGGTGCCTGTACCTGGACTCGGCAATATGCATTAACCTTTTTCTCTGGCAACAGCCTGGGTGCTCGGCATACCCATTACCTGCAGCAGCCGGTCAACCCGGGGTCATTGGTCGATTTAACTGTGGACATGGTCGCCCCACAGAATATTGGTCTCTATCAAAGCAACTGGATGTTGAGCGATCCCGATGGCAATTTGTTTGGGATTGGTCCCCATGGCGATGCCCCGTTTTGGGTGCGCATTGAAGTGGTTCAATTGATTACACCCACACCCACTCTGACACCGACGATCACACGCACACCGGTTGTAAAAGTCACGGAGACAGTTGCCCTGGAAAATGATGACTTGCTGGATCTGGATACTGCTGTGCTCAATCCCTCTGAGGAATCTGACGCCGACCTGCGCTATCAGCTTGGAGGCTCACCGACCCACCAGTTGTTGCCAGTCAATGATACGACCTGGGCGATTTTCGGAGAGACAAGGCCCAGTCTTGGGGATTGCGTCAACAAAACCTTGTCAAGTGATCCAATCACATTTGACGAGGTACCTAATGGGACTCATATTTGTTATCGGACCTCAGGAAATTTGAGGGGGTGGTTGTTGATTGAACGGTTTGAGGCAGGCAGGCTGGTCGTCAGTTTCCTGACCTGGACTGTACCTTGACCAATCATTTGTTTAAAACTTACAAGGACGCGCTGAACAAGACCAGCGCGTCCTTGTGAGTTATGTGCGGTGGCTTAAAACAGGCTGCGGATGATGAGCATAAATCCGAAGATGATCAGTGGTATGCCAACAATCGCACCGATGATGGTCAGGGTCAGTACCACACCAACAATCATCAATACCAATCCCAAAATGGCACCAATCAAACGACCGGTTGCTTCGATTACCCACACAACCAGGCGCCAGAGGAGCCAGAAGGGATATAACAGCCAGTGAACACGGTTTTGTTTCTTTGTCATTTGAACCTCCACTTTAAATATACGATGTTTGCGGCAAAAAGTCGCAAAATAAAATACACAGTTTCAGGCTTAACAAGCCCGCTTGTGTCTGGTATAATTCTCGTCGCCTGAGAAATTGGCAGGATGGAGAGGTAGCATAGTCCGGCCTAATGCGCGCGCCTGGAGAGCGCGTGAGCCTTTCTGGCTCCGTGGGTTCGAATCCCACCCTCTCCGCTCCAGAAAAAACCACCC
>SLIC01000203.1 GCA_007135845.1 Candidatus Brevefilum sp. | reverse complement strand
GCACCGGTTGGCCCCACGATGGCGATCTTTTGTCCGGGATTTGCCTTGAATGAGAAATCTTTGATCACCACCTCATCCGGGTTGTAGCCAAAACGCACATTGCGGAATTCAACGTACCCTTCCACATGTTCCAGGTGCACGGGGTCAGTTGTCTCTTCGACCTCTTCATCTTCGTTGATGAACTCAAACACGCGCTCGGCTGCTGCCGCTGTTTGCTGCAGGACGTTGGAGATATTGGCAATCTGCATGAGGGGTTGGTTGAATTGGCGCACATATTGAATAAAGGCCTGGATATCGCCAACCGAAATCCTGCCCTGGATGGCCAGGTAGCCGCCGAGGATGCTCACAGCGACATACCCCAAATTGCTGATGATGCGCATGGTCGGCATGATCAGGTGTGATAGAAACTGGGATATCCACGCAGAGCTGAACAGGGTGCTGTTTAGCTTGCTGAAGGTATTGATGGATTCCTCTTCGGCATTAAAGGCTTTGATAACGATATGCCCGCCGAACATCTCTTCCACATGCCCGTTGACATGCCCCAAGTATTCCTGCTGCTGTTTGAAATATTTCTGCGAAGTACGGACAACCAGGCTGATGGCTACCAGCGATAAGGGCACCGTGACCAGGGCGATCAGGGTCATTGTCCAGCTGATGGTAAACATCATGATCATGATGCCGACTACGCTGGTTACCGAGGTGATGATTTGCGATAAGCTTTGATTCAGAGTCTGACTGACCGTATCCACATCGTTGGTAACCCGCGAAAGCACTTCACCCTGGCTGACCTTGTCGAAATACTGCAGGGGCAGCCTGTTGATCTTCGTGGAGATATCCTGCCTGAAACGATAGGTGATATCAATTGAGACGCCGGCCATAATGTATCCCTGCAGAAAATCCAGAAACCCCGAGATAGTATACAAAATAGCAACCTGAATGATGATGGCACTGATCGCATTAAAATCGATCCCGGTGCCCGTCCCAGAGATTTGAGCAAGGACGCCTTCAAAGAGGAGTGTGGTGGCACGCCCCAGTATTTTTGGGCCGACAATCGCGAACACGGTTGATCCTGCCGCGATGATCAGAACCACCAGGATAATCAGGTTGTATTTTCCCAGGTATTGAACCAGCTGTTTGAAAGTGCCCTTAAAATCGCGGGCTTTTTCACCAGGCATCATGGCCATAGGGCCGCGCCGCCGAGTTTGTTGCTGGGGTTTGCTGACAGGTTTTTTTATGTCCTTTTGGTTATTATTTTTGTTATCGCTCATGCCAGTTCCTCCGAGCTCAGCTGTGATTTAGCTATTTCCTGATAGGTTTGGCAGGTTTCCATCAAGTCGCGGTGGGTACCCTTGCCCACTATCTTTCCGCCATCCAAAACGATAATCTGGTCTGCACCCATCACGGTTGCAACCCGTTGGGTGACCATCAAAACAGTGCTCTGACCGGTTTTTTCTTTGAGTGCTCGCCGCAAGGCAGCATCCGTCTTGAAATCAAGGGCTGAGAAGCTGTCGTCAAAGATGAAAATTGGCGGCTGTTTAACGAGCGCTCGGGCGATGCTCAGGCGTTGTTTTTGTCCACCGGAAACATTTGTTCCGCCCTGGGAAATTTCAGCCCCTAGCCCTTCAGGATTCGCAAAGACAAACTCAGACGCCTGGGCAATATCTATGGCTTCAGTGAGGACTTCTTTATCCGCTTCTTGATCTGCAAAACGTAGATTGGTCTCGACTGTCCCGGTAAATAAAATTCCCCTTTGGGGAACATAACCTATCTTGTCACGTAGGTCGCTCTGGCGCACATTACGGACGTCAACCCCATCGACGAGCACCGAGCCCCTGGACACATCAAAGAAGCGCGGGATCAGGTTGATGACGGTTGACTTTCCGCAACCGGTCGACCCGATAATGGCAGTTGTCTCGCCTGGGTTTGCAGTGAAGTTGATGTCACAAAGGACATATTCTTCAGCATCTGGATAATTAAAATATACGTCCTTGAACTCGATTTTTCCCGTAAAGGGTTCAGCAAAGTATCGTGGATCTTTTGGATCGAGGATTACATTTTCAGTTTCAAGCACATCGGCAATGCGATCGCCTGAGACGGCAGCACGCGGTAAGAAGATGAACAGCATGGATAGCATCATAAAAGCAAATAAGATCTGCATGCTGTATTGTAAAAAGGCGATCATATCCCCAACCTGGAGTGTGGATTGAGCGATTTGATTGGCACCGACCCAGATGATCAGGATCGATATCCCATTGAAGATGACCATCAGCAGCGGCATGACCGTTGCCATGATGCGGTTGATGAAAAGGCCTACATCCGCCAGGTCACGATTTGCCTGGTCAAAACGTTCTTCTTCGAAGGCTTGTTTGTTGAATGCCCGGATAACCATCATGCCAGACAGGTTCTCCCTGGTGACGAGGTTGAGGCGGTCGATTAACTTTTGGATGATCTTGAATTTGGGCACCGCAATGACAAAAGCGGTCATGATTAACAGCAGCAGAAGACCTACCGCGAGGGCAATTATCCACCACATGTTGGGGCTTTTATCAATCGCTCGAATAATTCCACCAATACCTAAGATCGGTGCAAAGAATGCCAGGCGCATGAACATAAAGATCACTTGCTGTACCTGGGTAACATCATTGGTAGCACGGGTGATCAGGGATGCGGAAGAGAAGTTATTGAATTCCTGGCTTGAAAAAGACTCAACCTTGGTGAATAAATCTTCCCGAACATCCCGGGCAACCGCCGCAGACGTCCGTGATGCTGTGTAACTAACGGCCACGTGGGTTATGCCTGCAACCAGGGATATCAGTACCATCAGTCCACCGGTGCGCAGGATGTAATTGGTTTGAAGGCGGCCGAGGTTAACCCCCAACGCTTCATACTCCCGCTGGATGGCGGCTGTGGCAATCTGGTTTGACAACGTTTCAGGCATGTCATCAAACTGTTGACGGATTTGGTCGATAATTTGCTCTCTTTGGTTGTCAGGCGCTATCTCAAGCAGAGTGAAGATGTCCATGTCGTCTGGTAGTTGAGATGGATCAAAGGGCAGCTGCTCAAACATGTCAACCGCGCCTTCAGGGAAACGCTCAACAATATCCGGGCTTTCCTGAACTTGTTCGCTCACAAACAGGACAATCATTCCCCTGGCCATGATCGGTTCTAACTGCTCTCGCTCTTGCCTGCTGAGTCTCTCCAGTATGTAGATCGGCTCTGTGGCTGCGGCTGGAAATTGGTCCAGAATTTCACGGTCATCCGTCGCTTCGACCAGCCGGTAAGCGTTATTCACCAGCATTTGCTCTTGTGGTGAAAAGAGGAGCAGCATTTGATTGAGTCTTTCGCTCCGGATTGCTTCGGGTATGGCATCCTCAATGCCGGTATTTTGAATGCCGACGTTTACAATCTGCGAGAGATAATCGGGAAGCGCAAGATCTGCATTGGCCATGATAAACAGCAAGACAATGGTTGCCAGAATCAACAAGATATAGGGTTTAGTATATTTAATTAATCTCAGCATAAGTTTAAAGTTTCCTTGTTCATCACTTTTACCAGATACCTAATCACATTAATTAGCTATTTGCTGGTCAGTATTGTGCTTCAGGGCGCGCGACTTTTTCGTCAAAAGGGTTATTGCCGGTAAAATTTCTTGCTTCTCTTCCGGAGTAAGTGAGAATACCAGATCTTCCAACCAGGCATGCCGTGCTTGCATAATTTCTTGGACCCGTTGTTTTCCCTGGTCGGTCAGGGCAATACGTTTCACACGGCGATCGTTGGGGTCTTGCAAGCGTTGGATCAGGTTGCTATCTTCCAGGGGTGCCAGTAATTGGCTGACCGCCGGCATCGTTATCCCCAGGTGATCTGCCAGGTCATTGACTGGGCTAGGCCCGTGATGATAGAGGCGAAAAAGAGAATTGGTCTGTGAGATGGAAAGAGCACTTTTTCGGCTGTAGCGGAAAAAAGCATGAATTGAGCGGTGCATGGATTCTTCCATCCATTCCCGGAGTGTTGATATGAAGGGGTCTTGATCAGACATTGTTTACCTGCCTTAATAGTTAAACGGGCTTAAATATATATCTACAGAGCGTAAATGTCAAGGTTTCTGTATAGGTAGTTAAATAGGGTGCGCACCAAATCTATGGTTGTGGGTGAAAGTATAGTAGGTCACGTGTGGTTTCATTGCAACCCACGTGACTATATGATGTTCCAGCTATGCATAACAGCCCTGGTCTGACTTATGACCCACCCCAAACCCATCCCTACTCAAAGAGTGCTTCGCTTACTCAAAGCGTGCTTCGCTTACTCAAAGCGTGCTTCGCTTACTCAAAGCGTGCTGTACAAAAAGAAGGGGCTTAGGCGGAAACAAAAAATACGTATGTTGGCTGACAGCTTTGCGAGTTGAGCAGGCCTACGGCAGCCATTCAGGCCTGGCGCCGTTATCAACAAGTAACCGGGTTTCGCCGGTCGTGTGATCCCACAACCAGAGAGAAGCCTGGGGGGTTGGTCCGCTGATCGGAAAGCGTTGGAAAACCAGCTGTTCGCCCCAGGGGTCCCAGCGATAGTTGGTAAAGGTGGCGGTCGGATCATCCGTGATCTGAATTGGTGTATCCCCCGAAAGGTTGATGATCCAAATAGCCTTGGAAATGCCGCCGCCAACGGGACGGGTGCCGAAGGCAACCCAGTTGCCGTCCGGTGACCAGCGGGGCGGGCTGAAGTCGGTATCGGGTATAAACTCTCCAAAAGCATGGTCAACTTGCTGGGTTTCCAGGTTGGCGATATATACACCCACATTCGGCTCGAGGACCGAGGGGACCAGGTCTGTGTACATCATTTTCTTTCCATCCGGAGACCATTCCCCGACTCCCAGCAGCGCGCTGGGAATGACCGATTCCTGGGAGGTTTCTAAATTAAGGATGCGAATTGCATTTTGATTGGTATTATAAGTCGCCAGGAGTTTGCCATCCGGTGAGAACGAGGGTGAATGACTAAACGCATCTGGATTTTCATACAAGCGATTTGTCTCATTGGTTTGTGTAAACAATGTCCACACCCTGGATGGTTCCAGAAGTGAAGTTTCCATAGAGAATTCTTCACGGCTGTAAGCGACCCAATCACCATCAGGTGACCAGGCTGGTTGACTGCAGTGATCCTGACCACATTCGACAATCATGGTCATTTCCTCACCTGTGCGGTCCATCAGCCATAGATCACTCCCATCCAACGGGTTGATCTGAGAAAAGATGATCCAATCCCCTGTGACATTGACTGCAAAATCAAACACATTCCCACCTGTGTTTGTCAGTTCGTAGGTTGATGCTGTTTCTGTCTCATACCGCCAAAGGTCGCCCCCGAAATCCTCTACCACCAGGTAAAGGATGTCGGGCTGCCTGATGGTGATCGTCCAGGATAGATCGTTGATTATCTTCCTGCCGCTTTCGGCTTCAGCCCCACCCGCTATGGTAACCTCGTAATCGGTTTCAGGGTCCAGCAGCCCAGAGGGTGTAAACCAGAAGGTCTGTGAATCTTCCCAAGTTATATCTCCCTCAATCTGTGGTGTGATTGAAAAATGGGATTCCACAGATGAAGGGTCCATTGGTTCATCGAACGTGATGCCGATCCTGCTGCGGATGCTGGTCGCCATGCCTGGCTGTGGGTAAAGGGCTGTTGCTTGAACACCAACACGATCGCCTAATAATATTAAAGCGATGATCAACCCAAGAATCACCACCAGGATGATGACAACAAACCGATCAAAGGATTTCATCAGAGACATACTGTTTAATGTGCTTATCGTTGGTAAAGGTAGGGTTGTTCAGGTCTTTCTATGGGTACGATTTCGGCAGCTTCGATCAACAGTGTGGGTTGACCATCCATCCGGGAAATGCGCATTGTACCCCTGATGGATACCCAGCCCTCAGAAACTGTCCTATCTGTACCGGAAGGGTCAACAGCAATGCCAATCGCAGTTGCATCGGCAACACAGCAAGTAATCACAAACCGCCCAACTAAAAACTGCCCATCCGGTACATTTTCGTTGACGATCACAAACCCTTCTACATCGACAGGCTGCCCCTCAAGCTCACTTTTGTCTTGAGCCGCATCGAAAGCCCATATCCATTCCAGGATTGAGCGAGTACCTGGCTCCAATGCCAAGATCGTTTCTGTTAATGTCGGGTCTGTGCTGAAGGTCAGGGTTTGGCGTACCTGGCGAGTCGCTGCCGCTTCTGCGTCCAAGGGACTGATCGGAACCACGACTCCCAGCACAAGCGGGATCAGCATCAATAACAAGCGCCAATGGGCATTATACGGGGCCTCTTTTTCGATGAGCAATCCACTTTCTTCTGTGGGCAGGTGGGGTCGGCGGTTAAACATAATATAAGCCAGGGTGAGAATGCCGATGGCTGAAGGAAGGACCAACCAAACATAGCGTTGGTGGATGTAAACAAGCAGCTGCCCGGAGAAAAACCTGTTGAGCAGGAAAAAGCCCAAGCCAAACAGGATTATTGATTGGAATACTCGGTATGTTCTTAGTTTCATGTTCTATACCTCATTGTACTTACAGGACGGTTTACAATGCCAGGTTGAAGGTGATGAAGAGGGACGCCAGGATAACCAGGAATAGCGGGATTAATGCCAGGTAAAGGATCGTTTTCTTTTTAAACACCCTCGTGAACATCATGATGGCTTTGATATCGATCATCGGTCCATAAACGAGGAAGGCCAGGATCGATCCAGTTGAAAAAGTTTCCACAAATGATAATGCCACAAACGCGTCCACCGTGGAGCAAATCGAAAGCACGACGGCCAGGAGGATCATAATGAGGATTGACAGGACCGGACCGCCACCAATGGCAAGGAGAATGCTTTGCGGGACAAAGGTTTGAAGCAATGCGGCTAAAAAAGCGCCAATAATGAAAAAGAGCCCAATATCAAAAAATTCATCTCCGGCAATTACGATGGATTGAAGGATTTTTTCTTTGAAAGTTAACTCTGGGTTGATCTCTTGCCCGCAGTGATGGCAGTCGTAAACGAGGATTTCGGGCAGGCTGGCAAGTATCTCTTCATCTTTTTGAACGCTGAATACCAGGCCGGTGATGTTGGCGATGACGAGGGTCAGGATGATCCTTCCCCAGAAAACCGGACTCAGCCCGAAAGCCGCCAGGGTGCTGGCGATTACAATCGGGTTCATCACTGGGGCGGCTAGCATGAAGGAGATTCCCATTGATACCGGCATGCCCTTTTGAAAGAGTCGCCTGGTGAGGGGAACCACGCCATGCTCACACACTGGAAAAAGGAGCCCCAGCACACTGCCAATCAGGATACCAAGCAAGCGGTTTTTTGGGATCAGGCGTAAGATCAGATCTTTTTTTACAAACACCTCAATAAACCCGGATGCGATAATGCCTAAAAGAAGATAGGGGAGCGCTTCGATAAAGATCCCTAAAAATATCGTTGCTAAGGTGGAAAGCCGCTGCAGGGCTTGGGAGAAAAATAACATGTTTTTTTATTGATCAAAGTCTTGGTCTGGTTGGGTCATATTTGTTG
>SLIC01000229.1 GCA_007135845.1 Candidatus Brevefilum sp. | reverse complement strand
TATAGCCGGCCGTAAAAGCCTCCTGTAAACCCAGGTCCTTGCGGGCAGCGTTAGGTGAGGGGAGGTTACGATATCGTTCCAAATCGACGCCATCCGGGGCTATCACAATTTCTGTTTTTGTTGGATCGATATTATTTTGCGAAATCAACACACTGCGGAGCGCATCCGTAATGGTCAAAAGGCGATGGTGGGTTTTTGAGCCGCAAAACTGGCGAAACAGCCAGGGTCCAATTCGACCGGTTACACGGTCATGCATTTCGAGGATCGTCGGCATTCCCTGCCAGAGTGCCAATACACCCGCCTGTAAAACCCATGTGTAAATTAAGTCAGGCGCCATTTGGCGGGCTTTGCGCACAGCCTTAAAAGCGAAATCATAGCGTTTAAATGTTAGATTTTCTTCAATCCAGTGAATATTAAAAGGCGTTCGGATACCATAACGGGTCGCCAGATCATCCCATGCAGCTTCTTCCTTACCGGGCACCAGCAAGGTCACATCATGACCAAGCTCTGCCATCGCATGTGTTGCTTTGATGACCTGGATACTGTTCGCCGTATTGGATGGAACGAAAGATGTACTAATACAAACAATTTTCATGACTTAACTAAAGCGTGTACAAATATCAAAACAATTTGGGTTGCACTAAGATCATTGTATTGAAGTTGGCATTTCAATGAATGAAACTATACCACATGTCACTTATTTGAACACCTCCAACATCATCCATTGTATTTTAATAAAAATTTTTACAAATCACTTACCTCCTAATAGATTTAACTCGGTCACATCCTTCAAGAAATATCCAAAATCAAGAAACACAATCTTTCTCCAGCCATACTACAGCATAAAAATTGATATTGAAGTAAAATGTAATGCCGGCATTGAAAAAATGGCGGATGATCAATAATTAATAAACTCAGTCAAATTCAAGTTATGAAATTCTTGCAATCATTGTTTCAAAATGCCCTTTTAAAATTCCTTACATTTCTTGGGAAGATTCTTCCTAGAAGAATTGGGTTAGGAATCGCTGCAGTGATCGGTACGTTTTGGGGAAGCCTGAAGGGCACCCCCCTCATTCAAGCAATCCGAGCGAATCAATGGGTGCTTCATAACCAGCAGCTTACCAAAAAGGAACTAGACACCCTACCGAGGGTTGTCTTCAGATCTGCCGCAAAATGCTTCTTCGATTATTTCTACTATCTCCAACGACCGGAAAAACTAACAGATACGATCTACTTCAGCCCTGAGGCAGAGGCAACCATCCAGCGGATTGCAGACAACCAGCCCTGCGTGGTGGTCTGCCCTCACTTGAGTAATTTTGACCTGATGGGATATGCACTCTCACTCCACGGTGTCAGAGTCCAGGTGCTGACCCACCCAAAACCAGTTGCAACCTACGAAATGCAAAACAAGCTTCGCGGGAAATTTGGCATGACCATAACACCCATGACCCTGAGTGCTTTTCGGCAAGCTAGGCAGCGATTACGGGAGGGTGGCAGCATTCTAACCGGTCTTGATCGACCCCTGGAAGAGGGTTATCGTGAAAAATATCAACCAAATTTTTTCGGTCAACCAGCGCATTTACCAGTCGCTTATGTGCGTATGGCGTTGGAAGCCAATGCACCAGTGTTCGTTTTTGCCGCCGCATACCTACCCAACGGTAAATATTACCTGGAAGGCTCTCCACCGATCTGGATGGAACACAAAGACAACCTAGAAGAAGAGATTCTCAGCAATGCCCATAAAGTACTGGGAGCTGCAGAAGTGATCATCAAGAAATATCCTCAACAATGGGCCATGTTTTACCCGGTTTGGCCGCAGTTTTTGGACGTATAATTATTAACAAAGAAAGGCTTCATATGACAAATGTAGAAAAACAAAAAAGAGAAAACGACATCTTGCTCGGTTTTCTCGAAAGGCCAGCCCTAAAATGGCTTGCCGCCCATTTACCAGAATGGATCACACCCGACATCCTGACCTGGACCGGGATTGGCGCATCTGTACTGATTTTTGTCAGTTACATCCTCACCAACGTCAATCCGAATTTTTTATGGCTAGCCAGCCTGGGTTTCATCATCAATTGGTTTGGCGACAGCCTGGATGGCACTGTTGCTCGATACCGTCAGATTGAGCGTCCACGATATGGTTACCTGATTGACCACTGGGTTGATGCAGTCAGTGCTGTGCTGATCTTCGTCGGTCTGGGTATCTCGCCTTATGTTAACATTGTTGTTGCATTGTTTGGGGTGATCGCCTACCTCCTGGTTTCCATAATGGTGTATCTGATCACGCATGTAACGGGTGTGTTCACAATGACCAGTGCCAAGATCGGTCCGACGGAAATCCGCGTTCTGGCTGTTTTATCCAACACGGCCATTTTCTTTATTGGAAATGCAGTCTTCCGGTTACCCTTAATCGGAATGACCAGTCTTTACACACTTATTGTGGGGACGTTGGCTTTGGTCATGTTCATTTATTTTATGATCAACACCGGCATTCAGGCTCGCAGATTGGCACTGCTGGACGGGAAACGGCTCGAACGAAAGCTTGCTGAACGCAAGAAAAAAGAAGGGCTACAATCGCTTAACAATCTCGAAACTCCCGTCAACGACGGTTAATGTCACCACAACTCGGTTGGACCAAACCACCTCATCATCTGTATACAAACGATGCTAGTGGTCATCTCCTTTGCCTGGTTACACCATCTTAAGAACTTGTTGAAGATAGGCGATTAATATCCCATTATGGTCAGGATCCTTCACTTCGCTGATGCACATATTGACATGGCTAACTTCGGGAAACATGATCCCGAATCAGGCCTCCCGATGCGGGTTATGGATTTTCTCAAATCACTGGATGAGATCGTCCAGACCGCTATCATAAAAGACGTTGACCTGGTCATCTTTGCAGGGGACACCTATAAAGATCGCTCACCTGCGCCGACTTTCCAGCGAGAATGGGGCAAACGGATCATGCAGCTTTCTCGTGCTGGGATTCTAACCCTCCTGTTGACTGGCAACCACGACATTTCTCCCGCCACCGGGCGAGCGCATGCCATCCAGGAGTTTGATACCCTGGATGTGCCCCACGTCAAAGTACTCCACAAACCCCAGTTCCTCACCTCTGCTGACCTGGAAGGCCTGCCTGTCCAGGTTTTAGCACTGCCCTGGGTGTCACGCTCCGGATTAATCGCCAGCTTAGCGCTTGATGATGCTGAACCTGATAAGGTATTGGAAACATTAAGCACTCGCCTTGGTGACCTGGTCAATACCTGGCTCGATGGTGCCGACCCCGAACTACCCACGATTCTAACCGCCCATGCCTCCGTTGAGGGAGCCATGTATGGAACAGAACGAATGGTAATGTTGGGCAAGGATCTCGTTCTGCCGCCTGCCTTGGTTAAAGATCAGCGCTTTGACTATGTTGCCCTTGGTCATATTCATAAACCGCAAAATCTGAACGAAGGTTCACATCCCCCCGTTATCTACCCAGGATCAATAGAACGGGTTGATTTTGGTGAGGCTGAAGATCGCAAATTCTTCATTGTGGCGGAAGTTGCCAAACAGAATACACAAGTATCCTGGCATGAGCTTGAGAACATCCGTCCATTTATTGATATTCATGTTAAGTTGGAATCAGATCAAGGCATTAACCAAAAGCTGCAAAACGCAATCCCTCCACAGAAAGACCTGGAAAACGCCATTGTTCGGATGGTAATCGAATACCAGCGAGACTGGGAATCCCTGATCGACGAAACGGCATTACGGAACTTGACCACTGCGGCTTTTGAATTCCATCTGGTTAAACGCCCTCAAATGGAAGCCCGGGTACGGTTACCAGAAGGCCGCACAGCCAGCAGCCTTGGTGCTATTGAGTTGTTAGATCTGTATTGGGATGCTAGTAAAACCAATCTTGAAGAAGATAAAAAAGAAGCATTAAACAAACTTGCTAAGAGAATCATCGATGAGGTCAACAGCGGAGAATAAGCTGAACCGTTTCGGTCAAATGGCTGTGTGATTTATAACAATATTAATTGATTTGGGCTTGGCTTATCGGTGAGACCTTCTTCCAATGGGAAATCTCCATCATTCATTTAAACGACCTTCCAATCCCCATTGTAACCATGCGACGGGCAAAAACCGCTTGACACTTTAAGTCCTTTTCCGTATAATACTCTAGCCTTCCTCGATAGCTCAATTGGCAGAGCGAGCGGCTGTTAACCGTTAGGTTCCAGGTTCGAGTCCTGGTCGAGGAGCTCTTTGTTTTAACCGATCTGCCTGTTTCCTTCAGCACCTACTGACCTTGCAATCTGCATATTTATTAACTTCAGGTTAGAGTTTTATTGAATTTCATCCCCGTATTCTAAACCATGTTATAATGCCCTCCGGTTGAGAAAAAGCATTCTCTACCAATAACCATGTCATTTTCTTTCACCCCTGGTATACGCCGGCCGGGGGTGTTCGTTTCTAATAAGCAAATCCACAATCAAACTCAATATTTTTTCTCGGAACTGGTAATTAACAGACCTTTGACTCTCATCACAGGTTGGATTGCATATCTGGTAAAGCCGCAATCACCTTTGTCGGGTTATAATCATAGGCATTCAATTTGCTCGACTTAATGTCTGTCAGATAACGAATGGGAGTCATTTACGATGAAACCAGCACTCAAATTTTCACTTGTCATTTGCCTTCTGGCGATTTTACTGGCCGGATGTAGCAGCCTAAGAAGCACCGATAGCTCTGAGTCCTTCCCCCAACAAATTCGTGACCCCGAGGTTTGGTGGCAAGATGTTGTCTTTTACCAGATCTTTCCACGCAGTTTCAAAGACAGCACAGGCGACGGCATCGGCGATTTCCAGGGCATCATCCAAATGCTGGATTACCTCAACGATGGTGACCCAACCACCCAGGATGACCTGGGTATTGGCGGGATTTGGTTTACGCCCATTAATCCCTCCCCAACCTATCATGGTTACGATGTGACTGATTATTATGCCATCAACCCGGATTTTGGCACCATGGAGGATTTCAAAGAGCTGCTGGCTGAAGCCGAGAAGCGCGGCATCAAAATCATCATCGATTTGGTCATCAATCACTCTTCCAACCAACACCCCTGGTTCATCGCAGCTCAGGATCCGGAATCAGAGTTCCATGACTGGTATACCTGGTCTGATAGAGACCCACAGGTGCCTGGACCCTGGGGTCAGAATGCCTGGCACTACAGCCGCCAGAATCGCATGTACTACTACGGCATTTTCTGGGAGGGCATGCCAGACCTCAATTACCAAAACCCTGCCGTCACCGACGAGATGATGGAGATCACAAGATTCTGGTTGGAGGAAGTCGGAGTGCATGGTTTCCGTGTGGATGCCGCCCGTTATTTATTCAGGGATAATTTCTCACAACAGGATACAAAGGAAACGATCCAGTGGTACGAAGATTGGCGCGAGGTCTACAAAGCCATCAATCCCTATGCTTTCACCGTCGGTGAGGTTTGGACAGATCTTTCCGTCATTGCCAGGTACAAGTACGGCATGGATTCCCTGTTCATGTTTGACCTGGCTGAAGATATTAAAAATCGGGTCTTTTCTCCGAATCCTGAACGAATCACCCGCTCTTACATCGATACCCTTTTCTTCTTTCCCGAGGGTCAATTCAGCACCTTTCTCTCAAACCACGACCAACAAAGGGTGATGACCTTTCTCAACAACGATTTGGATAAGATGAAAACAGCCGCCTTCATCTATCTGACCGGGCCAGGTGTTCCCTTTATCTATTATGGAGAAGAAATAGGCATGACTGGCGACAAGCCGGATGAGCGCTTGCGAACACCCATGCAATGGTCAGGAGATCAAAATGCTGGCTTCACATCCACGCTCCCATGGCAGCCTGCAACGCGCAATTTTGAGGAGATCAACGTCCAATCCCAGGAGGACGATCCGCAATCACTGCTAAATCATTACCGCGCCCTCGTACACATTCGTAACCAGAATCCAGCCCTGCGCACCGGGACTTACCTGCCCTTTACCTCCAGCTGTCAGGGTCTCTACCCTGTTTTGCGGGTTGAGGACGACCAGGCGTTGATCCTGCTGGCAACTGTTGGCGATAATCTAGCGGACAGCTGTACCCTCAATATCAAGGAAAGCCCCCTTTCGGGGGAGTACAAAGTGGAAGCCCTCTTTGGTGATGGCAGCTTTGCCCCCCTGATCTTTGGCGATAACGGCGCCATTACTGATTATGAGCTTCCCAAAGAGCTTGCACCCTACCAGCAATTTATCTTGAGGCTGGTTCAGCCCTGATCCGCTAGCTGGCTTGATTGACCTAGCACCTGGCACGAATGAAACGAACCACATTCATTCGTGTGCAACGGTATCCACCCATGCCCTAGACTTAGACCAGGCTGGCAATGTAATCCCTCGCCTGGATTTGCACCGCTGATCTCTCTTCAGTATCAAGAAACCTGAGGTTGTGCATCATCCGGGCCATGCGCGGGTTTTCTGCCAGTTTTTCCTGGTGCTTGAGAAGAAAATGCCAGTATAAAAAATTGTACGGGCAGGCTTGAGGTCCTGTACGCAGACTCTTATCATAGAAACAATCTTTACAGTAATTGCTCATCCGGTTGATATAATTGGCGGAAGCAATGTAAGGTTTGGTACCAATCAACCCACCATCCGCATACAGACCCATACCATAAACATTGGGGACCATCACCCACTCATACGCGTCAATGAAAGCACAGCTGAACCACTCGTAAACGGCTTGCGGGGTGATGCCGGTCAACAAACAAAAATTGGACAGCACCATCAGGCGTTCAATATGATGTGTGAAACCAGAAGTCAGCACCTGATCTATCACATTGCCCAGGCAGTTAAGCCTCGTTTCACCTGTTTTCCAGAAAAAGGTTGGTAATGGGCGGTCTGAACCCCAGTAATTTCCTTTTGCTAACCCAGGCATCAAACGCTGATACTGCCAGTACATATACTCGCGCCAACCGATCACCTGGCGGATGAAGCCCTCAACATTGTTAATTTCAACAGAATCCTGATGATAGGCTCTTTCTGCTGCTCTCACCAGGTTCAAAGGCTCTAATAGTCCAATATTAAGGTACACAGCGAGCTTCGAATGAAACAGCACGGACTCACCTTGTCGCATACCGTCTTCATAAGTCCCAAAATAAGGCAATCGCTGGGTGAGAAAATCCTCTACAGCTTGTTCGGCTTGCTCGGTTGTCACGGCCAGGTCAAAGCCAGCCATAAGACCGGTCACTGAGTAAGTTTGGTTCACCTCGCCAATCACACGCTGGGTAATCAGATCAGGATCAAAACCGACCAACTTGGGAGTGTTAACCATTTTGGGAAAAGGCTTGCGATTCTTTTGATCAAAATTCCACTGCCCACCAATCGGCTGACTCTGATCATCCATCAACAGCTCGAAATGCTGGCGCATTTTACGATAAAACTGCTCTTGCCGGATGGGCTGATCGGCTGGTATATTAGGCAGCGGATCATATTGGCCAGTTAAAAACTGTGTGTTAGGAACCAATACCGTTTGAATCCCGAAATCAGCAGAGAGACTGCGTTGGAACTTT
>SLIC01000218.1 GCA_007135845.1 Candidatus Brevefilum sp. | reverse complement strand
TTTTACCTGATCGGCAGTGGTTGTCTTTGCCTTTACCATGTGACCATAAATGTGTTCTTCCAGGTGGTCGATCAGTGTGGTGGTGATTGGTTCTGATTCACCCAGCCACCATTCACTCGTTTCGAGGGAAGTCTTTTCCCCGTTGACCTTTGTGAACAGATTTGCTTCTTGAAAAAGGGTTTCGAAATGTTTTTGGGTTTCTGAGGCGGCCTGGTTGATATTTTGCAGGAAGATATTGACGGCCAAAAGACTTTCGTGTGCCAGTGAAGTCAGGATTGCTGTATGTATCTGTTGATAGGTTGCGGGCTCACCTTTCATTTTTAAATAATTGACCGCTGCCTCCCTGGCTGCAGACAGTGCCTGACCTGGAAGCGGTCTGTCAGCACTTTTCTTGGATTCTTCTGAAGGAGAATCCCAATGGCATTGTGCAAGCTGGTCGTCTGAAGAATGCGCAAACGACATCAGCCTGAACCCCCTGGCATCCGCTGCCAACAAGGACGCCAGCAGGAACATGGGTTCATTTTCTGCAATCAAGCCCCAGAACTTCATCGAAGGATGGCTGAAGGTATTGATGGCATCAAAAGCACCCATTAATGCTTGACAGTGCCAATTCCAATCATAGCGCTGCCGGGTAAGCACCTGGCGGATCGGTGCAACGGCTTCCTGTCCCCAAATCCAGCCGGTCCACAGGGCAGATAAGGTCCAAAAAGCCTGGTTTGGCCTGGGGAAGGCCGCAATGACCGCAGAAAAGAAATGCTTTGGGGGTTTAGGGGTGAGTTCCCTGATCCGTCCTTTATAGATGTAAATACCGACGGGTTCATCTGGCTTTTCCTGCCAATCTGTTACGGGGATGGGATTCTTTAAGAATTGCCAGGCTGCCCCAGCTTCTTCCATCACCTGCCAAAGATTGCGCTCCTGGTAAACCGTGGGGATGGTGATTTGTCGGGGACGGTTGCGCGGGGAGGGATATGCCCATAAGGTATTTCCCCGATCCGCTGCAGAAAGGACCAATGCAAGCAGCAGGCCCCGCCTTTCAGGGGTTTGTTCCAGGCTTTCAACTTTATTAATGATTGTTTGCAGGATGATCAGTGGGCGGGTGGGGTAGGCATTCAGGGCGTTTTCGACCTGTGTCCGCAGGTCATGATCGCGTTCTGCAATCCGATTCAGGGCGCGTGCCAGGTGCAAGCGCTTGGGTGGTAAAGGCGTGAGGCTCTCCAGCATTTCAGCGGAGAAGGGTTGTTCACCGCTGGCACCGCAAAATGTGCAGACCACCCGGGCTGCATAGGGCTGGTCAGAGTCTTTTTTCCATAAAAACGCGTCAGCTTCAACCTGGTGTTGACAGTTGGCGCAATTAACATGGTAGAGGCTGCGTATATACGGTTCCATGCGGTCATCGCCTTTGCTCGCGATGGCTAAATCCCGTAAGGCACTGACTAAATCCTGATTCTGAGGTGCACTGGCCAGAATCTTCAACAGGAAGGCATGGATCGGGTTATTAACACATACCAGCACCGGGTTACCTGCAGAAGCGATTTCGAGGGCAGTTAGTGGGTTGAAACCAAAGGGCTCGAGCACCCAGTCACCGGGTGTGAGATTCTCGCGGCACCAGGACCGTACCATTTCCTGGGGAATTGGCGGCAAAAAACGCCCGAGGGGTAAATCGGGTGGTGGTGCACTGCCTGGAATATATGGAACATTCACCATACCCATCCTTCTTGCCGAGACGGCGGTGTAATGGCGATGTGGGACTCGTTTATAAAGCTATTTCCCAGCCATGATGCAGATCAAACCTGCTTTTTGAACAACCTGACATCATAAGGCGTTAAGGAAATGAAGCCATTTTCTTCAGGTTTTTCTCCGAATAGCGTCGTCCAGGTACCTTCCGGCAGGTCATAGCGTAAATTTCGGCTGCTGAAATTCAACAAAACCAGCACCTGGTCGTTTTCATAGGTTCTTAGAAATGCCAGGAAATGATGCGGTTTTTCAACCAAAGCCTGGAAATCTCCACGCTGCAGGGCAGGTTCTGTTTTGCGAACCTGGATGAGCTGTTTAAAGAAGTTCAGCAGTGAGTCAGGGTCTGACAGCTGCTGTTCTACGTTACGGTCTGGGTAGTTGCGATGCACGGGAAGCCAGGGCTCTGTGTCTGAAAAACCTGCATGGGTTGCATCGCGCCACTGCATCGGTGCCCGGCATCGATCTCGGCCATTGTACAATGGGTTATAGGTGCGACCCACCGGGTCTTTGATCTCTTTTTTCTTCCTGACGGTAATATCACGCTGACCGATTTCTTCGCCGTAATAAATGAAGGGGGTCCCTTTGAATGTGAGGAGCATGGCTGCAGCGACCTTTGCGCGGCGGTCATCTTCACCAAAGCAGTAGCGTGTGGCGGCACGGGACATATCATGGTTGCTGAGGAAGTTGTTAGGCCAGGCATCATCCCCCAGGGCTTGATACCATTTGATCGCTGATTTTAAGAAGCGTTCAGGATGCCAGCGGTTATTAGCAAATTCGAAGTTGAAAGCTGCATGGAGTTTGTCATCGCCACAATATGTAGCAGTATGTTCTGTGTCGGCCAGGAAAGTCTCCCCGACGACATAGGTGTTCTTAAATTCGTCAACAATCTCACGGATTTCCTGGATCAAAGGGTACATTTCCGGTTGAGAGACATCATAGATGTGTTTTTGACGGTCAAAGGGTCGAAGACCGAACTGGCTGGGGTTGTCTTTAAACTCGGGGTCTTTGAAATAGGCATTAAACACATCGAGACGAAAACCGCTGACACCTTTGTTGAGCCAAAAGCGAAATACGTCCAGCATGGCCGCACGCACCGCTGGATTACGCCAGTTGAGATCGGCCTGTTCTTTATAGAACATGTGGTAATAGTATTGCTCTAAATTCGGATCATATTCCCAGGCTGGGCCGCCGAAAACGGACTGCCATTGGTTAGGTGGGTCGCCGTTTGGTTTTGGATCGCGCCAGATGTACCAGTCGTGGTAGGGGTTATCCTTCGATTTTCTTGATTCCGTAAACCAATAATGCTGATCGGAAGTGTGGTTCAGTACCAGGTCGAGGATGATGTGGATGTTGCGTTTCTTTGCTAATTTAACCAGCTCTTCAAAATCCTGCATGGTGCCGAACTTCGGGTCAATGCTAGTGTAGTCGGCGACATCGTAGCCAAAATCAACATCCGGTGAAGGATAAATAGGCGAGAGCCAGATCGCATCCACGCCGAGGGCTTCCAGGTAGTCCAGTTTGCTGATGATGCCCGGCAGGTCGCCGATACCGTCATTGTTTGAATCTGCAAAGGAGCGGGGGTAGATTTGATAGATGATGCCGTCGCGCCACCACAGGTTGTCTTTTTTCATAAGGTAAATTTTCTCCAATCCTATTAATAAATTCCATCTTATTATAATATGTAAATGAATTGCCCCCGGTCATTATTGATGGTTTCATCAAGAATTGTTGTGGTGATCGGTGGTCTTAGGTTATTGAGGTGTGCGCGGATTAATTAACCTTTCCAAAGACTGTGTTCTGAACCCTTTATATTTTCACAGGTTGTTTGGTCTTTAATTTTTTACCCGAATTAAGTTGTTTCTCAGCAGTAGCCAAAGACACAATGACCAGGACAGCAAAGCTGAGCGGGATTGAGATGATACCAGGCTGGTTGATTGGCATAGGTGCTGTGGTCGGGTCCAACCCGTAGCGTGCCCACATATCCGGACTGAGCATGATCAGGGTAACCGAGGCAATGATACCCACCAGGATAGATGAAATGATCCCTTTGGCTGTTATTTTCTTCCAGAACAGCATCATGATTAACGCTGGCAAATTTGCTGAGGCGGCGACTGCAAAGGCCCAGCCGACCAGGAAGGATACATTCATCTCTCTGAAGAAGATTCCGAGAATAATGCCAATGATC
This sequence comes from Candidatus Brevefilum sp., assembly GCA_007135845.1. The sequence continues at coordinate 3,744 of SLIC01000218.1, read as the reverse complement.
CCAACGACAATGGCGACAATCCTTCCTGCTTGTACTTTTGTTTTATCGGAAAACTGTCTTTTGCTGACATTACCCATTAAGTCATGGGCAACTGCCCCGGATGCTGCCATGATCAGCCCAGAGACTGTTGCCAGGACGGTTGTGAAGGCTATTCCTGAGATCATAGCAAACAGCACCTGACCAAAGCTGCGCGCCAAAAGCGGTGCACTCATATTGCTGGTTTCCGGGTTGAGAGCACCACTGTTGATGGCACCAACGCCCATGAACATCGTAAAAATGTAAAATAAGCCAATCCCGATAATGGCGATAATGGTCGATTTTCTGGCAGCATCAGGATCCGGTACCGTGTAATACCGGATCAGGATATGGGGTAAGGCAGCTGTACCTAAAAAGAGTGCCAGCATCAAAGAGATAAAGTTGAGTCGATTAAGCAGTGTTGTTGTGGCAGGTTCTCCTGGTTGTGCTTCTAATGGAAACATTAATCCAGGGCGCATAAAGGTCGATCCTGCCGTTGGTTCATCATAATACACCCATACACGGTTGCCTGCATGATTGGTGAAGGCGACATTTTTTGGCTGCAGTATGGTTGTCTCAGGGTCAGATAAGATGCCTAACAGGTGTAGGGGGCTAATCGAGCCCGTACTTTCCTGGTAAGCTTCAGGTAGGCTTAAAATACCACCAACTTCTTGCAAGCGGTTTGTTGAATTTTCTGGCGCACCATTCACAATGGCTGTACCTTCTGTGGTTACTAAACGGGATTGGGTTTCAATCAGGTGAAACGTACCATCGTCCGCTTCGGTAAGGCGCCACCAATCCTGGATTCTCAGGTAAGACTCACCATTGACCAGCTCGATATTCCCCAGAAACGGTTGAGCTGATGCCGTTTCGTAAGTGATGTTTTGTCCCCTGATATTGACCGTAATCCGGCCGTTTGTTCCTGGATTGGTAGGTATCAAATGAGAAATTTCGTAAAGAACCAGGTTCTCTTTGCCTGTATACCTGTCTATGGTTGAAAACCGATCGATAACGCTGGCATCCATTAGGCTTGGGACGAGATTATCCCCGGAGATTTCAACAGGCACTACCTGGAATTGATAGCTGGGGAGGTTGGAAGCACCTTCTTCAATGTTTTGTTCAATAGTGCTAACGCCTCGGAAGAGGACAGCGGCGGATAAAATGCCAGCAAAAAGTAATAAAAGTCCACCGTTGAAGAATTGAACATAGGTGGTTGACGTCATGCCACCAAGCGTAACGATCAAGATGATGGCTGCTCCAACAATGATCACACCCCATACATGCGGCAAGCCAACCAGCGGTTCTATTAATACACCGGCACCGACCATCTGTGGTACTAAATAGAACAGGGAAACGACCAACACACTTATCCCAGCCGCGATACGGATACCCCGGTGTTTAAAGCGTTGATCTAATGCATCTGAAAAAGTAAATGTGCCCATGCGCTTCATCGGCTCTGCGATCACAAACAAGGCGATCACCCAGCCTGCCAGGAAGCCAATAGAATATAAAAACCCATCAAAGCCAAAGAATGCAATCAAACCACAAATGCCAAGGAAACTTGCTACCGATAGGTAGCTGCCAGCAAAGGCAATCCCATTGACACCCCACTTAATCGAGCTGTTGGCAACAAAATAACCGCCAACGCCGCGAGCTCTACGGCTGGTAACAGCAGAAATTGCCAGGACGATGCCTACAAAAATAAAGAAAATAAAGATGGTCATATTAATCCTCACTTACCATTTTTCTGGGTGTTTGCTTTCTTCGCGCATGGTTATGTGGATTTGGCACCTTAACCATTAAGTTGTAAATGATCGCAAAGAAAATGGCGATAATGATCAATGCTATGCCGTAGGTAATCGCCAGATTCATTCCGAATAAGGCTTCTACCCCCATCATTGATGGGTAAAACACGCTTAAAACAACAAAGCCTCCATAGATGATGGCATACAGTATGGTCATGCGAATCCCAATTTTCGACTTACGTTGTTCATAAGTTTCATTATTCTTACTATTTTGCTGTTTCATGGAACCTCGGTTTATGGGCGGATGGTGGTAAGAAATTATCCTATTATTTTACACTAGATTTTGATAAGAATATAATAGGTTGAATTAATTATTAGACTAAATCTTTGATAACAATTTAGACGATTAGATCATTACATGGTTAAACAGTGTTTTGTGGCGGACGTTACGTTAACGGCTTGTTTTTCAAGCAAATATCTGTAAGGATATTTAGAGAGCTCGGTGCTTTTCGTAGTTCATAATAGGATAATGATTAATTTCCTCCCATGATGATGATTATCAGTGACCGATTGAGATAATTTCTTAAACTTAATTGGTGAGTATTATTACCTGAAAAATTTTTACTCATTGCTTATGTCAGGTTTTTGGTTTCGTTTGCCGTTTATACCAAAAACTAAAGGTTAGATAATAATAAGAAAACTTGGTCAATGTTTTGATGTTCATTAATTTAAGGGCTTCGAAAACTTTGGCTTGATAATACTGATCTGAAACCGCATCTTTTTTGGAGAGATCTTCAACCGTTTTGTCAAAGGCTTTGGCGGTGAGGTCACGCGTTTCTTTATCCAATAATGCAGGGAAAAGCTCACCAATATTTCCACCAAAAAGATAGCGCAATAAAAGGGTGAAGAGCACACTGCGCCGAAGGAAACGCCCTGAGATGTTCGGGTTGATGGTTTTGACCCCGCGCAGATAGGCATTGAAGCACACCAGATCCATTTCATGCACTTGATCTTGTGGAAATTCATTCAACCCTGGAAGATAAGCGATCAAAGGCACCAGGTCTGTGCCGAGTGGCGCAATACCGGCATAGCCCCAATCAATGGCTGTCAGACGACCCTGGTTTATGAACAGGTTACGTTTAATTGTATCTTGGTGGCAGAAAACCTGGGGCATCTTAGCAAGGCAGCGAAAGAGATCGGTTCGGATTTGCCATAAGGCCAAAATAAATGGAACTGACTTTCCATATAATGATTTCACCAATGGGTAACCTGGGTTGTTGGAGATAAAATCAACCATTGGACTTGCATGATCTACATACTTTTCCAGCCAGTCACGGGTGATCCAATCTTCATCGGGGAGGCTTTTGTGTGATAAATAGCTGCCGTTAAACACCCCAAGCTGGTAAGCCGCGCTTTCACACCCATCTAATGACCAATTCCCAAAAAAATCATCTTTCACATCCTCCATCCAGATAACGACAGTGTTCTCAGAATTCTCATCTATGGCATAAACTTGAGGCGCAGATAGGTGTTCAGCTAGGTTTTTTACGAGATCAGATTGGTATGCCAGCGTTTCACGCTTCCAATAGCGGTAGCCTTGCGGATGTTCAGATTCAAGTCCCTTGGAGGTAGTTTTGGCGATTATCGACCAGGGTATCAGCTTATCCCCGGATTCAGCCGTTCCTTGGCAGCGAAAGACAACATTCAATGCTTCAACACCGCCATGAATGGGTTCACAGTGCCATTCTTTGATTTGCACTGACGGATTGCCGAGCATCAGGCTGACGGCTTCACCCACACGACCAGGATTTATCAAGTTCTTGAAAAGTTGATCATTTAGCATTGACCCCTCCTTTGAAAACAGGCAATAGCTTAATAGCTGATTACGAATGAGTCACGCAGACGCCATGATGGTTTAGCTTTTCAGCGTTCGGGTTTTTGGTTATTGCTGTTTGATTAATGTTATTATACAAGAAAATAATTG
>SLIC01000130.1 GCA_007135845.1 Candidatus Brevefilum sp. | reverse complement strand
TTGCAAAAACTTGGATATCACCCTTTCATTCCCCACAACGAGGAGGTGCTGGCGTATGCGTAAGCTCTCCTATCGTCCTGGTGGCAGCCTCGCGCATCAGCTTTATCCGCTAACAAAATTCACCTGGTTATTGATCATTACAACGATCGTATTCATTATCCAGGAAGGTTATTTATTGGTTTTGACAGCAATACTTGGGTTAACAATTCTCATCTTGATCAATCCTCGTATCTGGCAAATTCGCGGATTCAGATTGGCTATTGTAACTGGCACAGCCTTATTCTTCCTATATATTTTGTTTGATAAAACTGGCTCAACCATTTATTACCCGGGCATTGAGTTCCTGTCGATCACATCAGGCGGCTTATCGACGGGCTTTCGCTTTAGCGGACGGTTTCTCACCATCATTTTCTCCAGTTACATCTTCATCCTGACAACAGACCCCAGTGACCTAGCTTACTCGCTGATGAAGTTGGGTCTTCCTTACCGCTATGGATTCATGTTGGTGACGGCATTAAGGCTGGCACCAGTGATGGAAGATGAAGCCCAAACGATCTATCGCGCGCAATTAGCGCGGGGGATTCGTTATGATCAACTAAGCCTGCGTAGAATGTTGTTGATCTTACAGCAGTTTTTAACCCCGCTCTTAATAGGTGCACTACGGAGAGCAGATAAATTGGTTTTCAGTATGGAAGGACGCGGATTTGGTGCGTCTCCGCACCGAACCTTTCGGAAGCGGGCAACTGCAACCCAACTAGACCTGATTATTAGCGTAGCAATATTTCTTTATTTTTCACTTGTTATCACATTAAATTACTGGAGCTCAATATGAAAATCCCACAAAAAAAAGCCCTCATTATCTTGTTGGTAATCATCTTTATTTTAGGCGGCAGTTTGATCGCAGTCGTCCTGACAACCAAGCCAACACCTGTGGCATTAATTCAGCATTACGGGCTGGGGTTATTATGGGAAGAAGCTAAAATAATGAATGAATGTGCAGAATGTCATAGTGCCGTCGACTTTCATGATTGTAAGGATTGTCATGACGAGCATGGTTCAGTTGAACTAGCTGGGGTCAGATTTTACGAAGTAGTTGAATTAACAGGTGATGTGCCTGAACATGCCTTTGTTCGGGTGAATGAGGTCATACCTCATCAGGAGAATGTTGGTTCCCATATTTTATTATTTGATTTTCTTGCCCAAAATGGGATTGACACCTTTGAATCGATCACTTTCATCACCAACGATGGTGGATTAACGACCATCGAATCCCAATATTTAGACGACACCGCCATGCTTGTTCCCTATGTCGATGGCGTTCGCTTTGTGACCGAATCAGTCCATGTTTCAACCTGGCTTAAGGGAATCAAACAGATGATCGTCGTCAGTCCAGAAAGACCAATCACGATCGATGGTGAAAACACATCAATTGGGCGGTTGCTATTGGGTGAAACCATTCGACTAACAGTGGAAGGCTCTAACACAATGCTCACTGACGAGGAAGGTAAAACTGGTATTGCCTTTGTCGCCAATTGGGTAGAAGGCGCTCTCCTATTGCCTCTCCTAAATACACCGAACCCCAATAGCATCACTGTGACAGATAGCAATGGTAACCAGTTCGTTCTGGAAGCAGACGAAATTCAAAACGCCATTATTGCTATTGTTCGTCGAGAAGTGACATTAGTTTTGCCTGATCGCGGTCGCAGTTTTTGGCCAACCGAGATTATTCAAATCGAAACAAATTAATGGAATTTCATATGAAATCAAAACGCTTTTTCACAATAGTTTCTATCACACTCTTAACAATCCTGCTGATAGCATGTCAAACTCGCTGGCAGATGGACATTTTAATAAATGAAGAACCTGCAATAACAATTGATTCCGAATTAGTTATTATGTACATTAATGAGTTGGATTATGTCACTGAAGAACTTCCCATTGCATATATCCTTTATTATCATGGTTTCACATTGATAGATGAAATTACATTTTTTGAGGGCGAAGAATCTCATCACACTTATGATTGGGAATCAATTTCAGAATTAGCAACAATTGCAAAAAATGGTCAAGTAACAGTTAATAACGATTCATTCATACCCAATGCGATCCATATCGCCCCATCGCCACTGGTTGATGAAATTTCAATGACAATCATGGATTTGGCCCCTACCATTGCACAAGTTATGGGCCTTCCTCCAATGGCGGATGCACACGGTCAGCCTCAATCATCCAGCAGTGCAAATCATGGAGTTTTGATCCTGGTTGATGGATTACAGTATCAAAATCTGCAAACTTTGATCACTGAAGACTCCCTTCCTTTCTTTCAAAGTATTGATGACATCCACAAAGGCATAACGGTATATCCCTCAATTACCACAGCTTCAACCGCTGCATTATTGACCGGCGCCCCTCCACATGTCAACGGAGCTTATGGCTATGGTTATCGATCTACCGAGATGGAAACAATTTTTGATCTTGCCGTTGAACACGGCAAAACTGTAACTGCTATTGAAGGTTATGGTCTGCCTTTCAATTTACGAAATGCTAATTTGATATTGAGCGGTGATCGTGATGGAGACGGCTTTACAGATGATAACGTCTTCGCGAACAGCCTGGATGTCATCACAGTCGATATGCCCGACCTGCTCTTCATTCATTTCCATGATGTGGATGATATGGGGCATCGTTATGGTCCAGAAACACCAGAATATGAGGGTGCCATCATCCGTTTCGACAATTACCTTACACAAATATACGAAGCTTTACCTGAAGACACTTTCGTCATCATCTTTGCAGACCATGGCATGCAAGCCGAACCCGATGGTATAGGCGGAAATCATGGTCCACTAACCAAGGCTTCCATGAGCATTCCAATTATTTTTCTAGAGAAATAGGAGAAACTAATGGCTAAAAAGCAAAACACATCTAATCGAACAATATTGTTTACATTGATGATTGCCTTGACAATCATACTCGCAGCTTGCAGTTCAACACCTAACATTGAGTGGGAACTCTCCGTCTCCGGTGCAGTGAGTAACCCAACCGTATATACATTCAAGGATCTAGCAGATATGCCCCAAGTAGATTTAGAAGATGTACTAATGGAAAAATCACGGGGTGAAGATGAATTCCGATCCTTCAGCGGCGTTGAACTATCACTGATCCTCGATCAAGTAGGTGCCCCAGACAATCTGAGTTCGATCACTGCAATTGCTGCGGATGGTTATGCTATTGAAATTTCTGCAGATGAACTTGTGGATGGCATCGTCGCACTAAAAGATGGGAATGATTGGATTGTCAACTCAGACCCAAGATCAGGCCCTATCCGGTTGGTTTTCCCAGCCACACCTGCCAACCGGTGGGTGTTTCAAGTCAATGAAATAATCATTAACCCATAAAAACATATAGTAGAAAGAAGGAAATTCATGAAAAAAAGTTCTTTATTGATCGTTGTGCTTGTTTTATTAACCCTGATCACGGCTTGCACATCAGCTGACGTTGTAACTGAAACTGATGAAGCTGTCCTCACAGTAGGTGGAAAGGCATACTCCCAAAGTGAGTTGGAAGCTTTGGGAACAATGTCTACCGATTTTACAAATCGGGATGGTGAAACCACCACCTATACGGGTGTCCAGCTCATCACCCTTTTAAATGACTCTGGTCTATCAGGTGATACGCTGGTCTTCACAGCTGCTGATGGGTTCCAAGCAGATCTGGAGATGGATGAAGCCCTGGCATGCAATGACTGTATCGTTGGCTTTGATAATGGATCCTTACGAATGGTCATGCCAGATATGTCGGGTAGAGTCCAAGTCAAAGATGTAATTGAAATAACTGCCGAATAAACTAAGGAACTCAACCCAGGATAAGGACATTCACGTTAAATGCCTTATCCTGGGAACCCATTCTAATGCCAATCTTTACACCATCACATCGCTGGCAGCCAGCCTATTATCCTTTCAAGAAACGCCGTTTTTCAGAACGAGTGGAGGATTCTCTTGAGCGGACATTTAAGGGCATCCTCTGGGGATGCCGTATGTGTGGCAACTGCCTGCTCCAGGAAACTGCATTTATCTGCCCAATGGCCTGTCCAAAGGGCTTACGCAATGGTCCGTGCGGTGGTTCAACAGTGGATCATTGCTGCGTGGATGAGTCTCGGCCCTGCATCTGGCACGCCATCTTTTCTCGCGCAGAAAAAATGGGCCGGCTTGATCAGCTATTGGAAGTCATGCCTCCCCTTGACTGGGATAAAACAGGAACCTCCGCTTTGAAAGATGTAACTTCCAAAATCCAGAATCATGGAGTCACAAAAACTTTTTCAAAAGTTGTCCGCTCCTCGTCCATCGAAAGAAATGAAAAATGGGATAAATTCTTCACAGAAATTCGTCAACCCGAATGGTGGGCTGGTGACTCATTACCACATCCATCAACATTAAATAAACCAGTTTCCCATCTGGAACAAACACTTGCGGCAGGAGAATTCGCACTTACATGTGAGGTCATGCCTCCAGTCACTGGAAATTATTCAAAGTTTGATGAGACATTGAAATCCCTGAAAGGATTGGTCAATGCGGTCAACATCACAGATGGTGCTTCCGCATTGACCCGTACTTCGCCATTGTTTTGTGCACTGCGTGCAATCGAGCTGGATATCGAACCAGTACTTCAGATGGCAGCCCGGGACCGAACACGAGTAAGCTTCCAGGCTGATTTGATTGGCGCATCATCATTGGGGATACGTAATATCCTATTAATCACAGGTGACCATCCCAATAAAGGCGCACGGCCTTTCAGTAAGATGGACATTTGGGATTATGACAGTATCCAAGCGGTATGGATGGCAAGAAGGATGCGCGATGAAGCTATTCTTCTTGATGGTCGACAAATCAAAGAAAAGTTAAATTATTTTATCGGAACAGCAGCAGCTCCCTTTGCCTCAAAGCCCACATACCAGGCCATTCGAGCAGAGAAAAAGGTCAATGCTGGTGCACAATTCCTGCAAACAAACCTGGTTTTCGATCTCAACGCATTTGAAGCTTACCTTGAAGCACTTGATCAACGCAATGTCTTAAGCCGGGTTCATCTAATCGCTGGAATGGCACCAATTCGTGGAATTCAACCGTTACGATATCTTTCTCAACTACCTGGCATCAAAATACCTGATCTACTCTTCAAACGTTTAGAGTCATCTAAAAATGTCAATGAAGAAGCGCATCAAATCAACCTGGAGTTGATCGAAAAAGTTCCATCCATGCCAGGTGTTAAGGGACTTCATTTTATGGCTTGGCATAATATTGAGAATCTAAAACGCTTGATCATTGAAAGTGGCCTTAGAACATAATCACACGATAACACCAGATCAGGATCCCTTTTCACCTTTAAACAGTTCACTTTCCAAGTTTAAATGGCTCACTTTTCAGCTTTTTTTCACACCCTCAAAACTCGTTATTGACAGGCCATAATCAACCGATTAGAATAGGCCTAACTTAATTTTCCCATAGAGGGTGCACCTTAAGCCCGGATGCCAGGTGCACAAGGGGGGAAGCTGGTGAAAGTCCAGCGCTGTCCCGCAACGGTAACACCCATGGGTGAAGCCCGATAACCCGCCCTTTATGACCCAAACACTTCGTGGAAAGGCAGTTGGGTGTTGGCCACCATTTATCCATGCCAACATCATCCTGCCGCCCTAATGGGCGGTTTTGGATTAACGACCTTTTCACACCAAAGGTCGTTTTATTTTTAACCGAGGAGTTAACCCATGAAAATCAAGAACAACACACAATTCAGTTCAATCATCATCATAATTATTACTTTGTTAAGCGCTATTGCGAGCAGCGCAGCAGCCACCTCAGTTGAGGTTGAGGTCACAGAAAACCAGGTTGACCAAGCCATCGAAAATGCACTCGATTATCTCAGAACACAGCAGAATGTCGATGGGGGTTTTCGCTGGTTCGATGAATCATCAAATGTTCCTACCACCATCAGGATCGTGCTGGCCACAGCTGCGTCTGGTTTTTCGAAAAGTGCTCTTTCAGCGGCAGATGGAAACCAGCCAATAGACTATCTCTTTACTTCAGGGCCAGATTGGATTTTTCAAGTTGACTCTGATGATCCAGGGCTCAACCTAGCTAGAGCCGGGCAGCTGCTGACCGCAGTTGCTGCTGCGAATCAAAATCCCCATGATTTTGGGCCAGAGCCGATTGACCTGATTTATCTCATCCAATCTGAATATCAGCAAGATACTGGAGTCTTTGGTACGGCTACTCAGGATAATGTCCTTGACCAGGTATGGGCTATCCTGGGCTTAGCTGCAGCTCAAGCTTCCATTCCTGATGATGCGGTCACCTGGTTGATTAATGCTCAGAATTCCGATGGCAGCTGGGATGACGGCTTCGGCAGCTTCCTGGATACCACCCCCCTGGCCGTGATGGCGGTAGCCGCTGCCGATCAAGAAAGTCTTGGATCTCCTGCCGTGCAATCTGCTCTTGACTTTATGCTTACAAATCAACAACCAGATGGCGGCTGGCAAACCGAGTGGGATTCTGCTACCAACGCCAATACCACCGGCATGATGCTCCAGGCGCTACTTACCACCAGCTTAAATGATCCAGAAATGTATGTCGCTGAGATTGCCAATGCCCGCCTCGCTATTTTAAACATTCAGCAGGAAAACGGCATGATTGGTGGTGATTTTGCGAATGCATATTCTACTGCTGAAGCACTCTTGGGTCTCGCTGATCAGCCACTCTATAACCTGGGCACCCTCCGGCGGGTGAGCCAAGCGTTTGACTTTATCCTTAATGCGCAAAGTGAGGATGGCGGATGGGGATCTGTTGGCCTAACCATCGATGTGATATTAGCCCTGACAGCAGCAGGCTGGGATCCACTGACAGTTCAACAAAACGGCAATTCACCCATCGACTTTTTAGTTGAGGACCTAGCAGAATACCTTGAATCGGGCCCAGATGCGATTGGGAAATCAATCCTTGGGCTGGTTGCTGCCAGGCAAGATCCATCTAACTTCAACGGAATTGACTTAACCATGAAATTAATGGAGACCTATGATCCTGACATAACTGCCTTTGGCGATCCAGATAACACCTGGCACCAATCCCTGGCCTTACTTGGGCTTTACGCAGGCAACCAGCCTATCCCAGAAGGGGCAGTGCAAGCCCTGATTGAACTGCAAAATGAAGATGGCGGTTGGGAATACCTGCCAGGTTTTGGCACCACTGCCGATAATACAGCTCTAGCCCTGCAGGCATTGCTTGCAGCTGGAAAATCAATAGAAGATGAGATTGTTCAAAACAGCCTTGACCATATTCAGACCCAGCAACTGGCCGATGGCGGTTGGGGAGATTCAAGCACAACTGCCTTCGCAATCATGGCATTAAACAGCCTGGGACTTTCACCGAGTGAGTGGATCACCGAAAACCACCAATCACCACTTGAAAACATTTTTACCTTTCAAGACTCTTCCGGTGGTTTCTATTTTTCAAGCGATTTTCCAGAGCCTAACACAATGTCGACCATACCGGCCGTTCTGGCAGTTGTAAGCAGCAGCTATCTGATCAGTCCGATGACGGAGGATTCGGTAAATAATGCTGGTTTAATCATCTACGCAAGCGATGTGGATATAGAAGACATCTGTGTTTCATTTACCACA
>SLIC01000158.1 GCA_007135845.1 Candidatus Brevefilum sp. | reverse complement strand
TCACAATTCACTGCCTATTCTTCATTCGGTTCCACGTGGACGTAGGCACGGTCGACTTCGGGGAGTGCTTCAAGGGCTTCAATGACGCGGTCGGAGATATCGTGCGCTTCATCAAGGGAGGCTTCGCCCGGCAGGTTGATGTGCATATCAATGGCAAGTTTGGGGCCCACATACTCACTGACCATGTGATGTACTTCGTGGTTACCTTCTACACCGCTGGCGGTATCGATGATCTTCTGTCGTAGATCCTCATCTGCACCAGCACCGACCAGGTAATCGAAATTCTCACGCCCGGCTTCAAAGGCTGCTCTAAAAATCCACAAAGAAACCAGGAATCCAGCAAAGGGATCCAGTAAGGGATGGATGAAATTAGAGCCGAGGATGCCGAGGAAGGCGGCCACTGATGTGAGCACATCATTAAGATTGTCCCTGGCTGATACCCGTAACGCAGGGCTTTCTGCTCTTCTGGCCAGGTTGGTGATCACCAGGAACATCCCGGTCTTAATGGCAGCCGTGGCCAGCAGGATCAATGTCGGCAGTCCGGGTGCGATCCTGGCGCCGCCAGCAATGAACCGGTCGACCGAGGTGCGCAGCGCTTCGTATCCGGCTATGCCCATCATCAGCGCTACCACCAGCCCAACCAGCGGTTCAAACCGCGCATGCCCCTGGGGATGTGTGAGGTCGGGAGGCTGCAGCACCATGCGTAAGGCAATTACCAGCGCCAAGGAATACACAACATCCGAAATGGAGTTGGCTGTTTCTGCATACAGCGCGGTGCTGCCTGTTAAATAAGATGCGATGCCTTTTACGACCGCCAAGAGGATGTTTGCACCCAGGGTAATGGCAATGGCAGTACGGTAGGCCGAATCGCGTGTGGGGTTGGGTTTATGGTCACGAGTCCATTGCATGGATATTTTATAAGGTCAGTATCTAGTGAATGATTGCTTTTATCTTAGTTCATTACTGTTCTTAAATGAAGAGGATTAACAGTTGGAGCGAGATGAGTTTGTTAGGTTGATAAAGACGATCACTGAAAGGGGTGACTCGGAGGTCTGCCCGTTGTGGGTAAAGAACTATTCGTGTCGCTGATGGATGGCTTTGGGCAAGGGTTCACCTCGCAAGCCAGCGATGAGGTTATCAACCGCCAGCAGCGCCATCGCGTTACGTGTGGAACGCGTGGCACTGCCGATGTGGGGGATGATGGTGGCATTGGGAAGCTGATAGAGTTCGTGGGTATGCGGTAGGGGCTCCGGATCGGTCACATCCAGGGCAGCATAACCGATCTGGCCGGATTTTAAGGCCTCAACCAGTGCCTCAGTATCAACAACCGCACCGCGCGCAGCATTAACCAGGATTGCATGCGGTTTCATCAGCGCAAATTGCTGCACGCCGATCATTCCAGTGGTCGATTCGTTAAGTGGGACATGCAGGCTGATAATGTCCGCGCTTTCTAAGAGCTGATCTAATGACACCCGGGTAGCACCATGTTGGCTTTCAACTTCGGGGACAGGATTTCGGCTCAGATACAATATTGGCATTTCAAAACCCCGTGCTCGTTTGGCAACAGCCTGTCCAATGCGTCCCATGCCGATAATCCCCAGTGTCGCGCCAAAAACGGATTCACCCAGGAGTGTTGTCAGCCCCCAGGTTTGCCAGCTTCCTGAGCGGGCATAATCAATTGCTTCGCCCAAACGGCGCGCGGCTGCCAGGATCAGGGCGAAGGTCAGATCGGCGGTGGCGTCGGTCAACAGGTCTGGTGTGTGCCCAACCGGGATGTTTCGTACGGCGGCGGCTGCCAGGTCAATGTTGTCCACGCCAACGGCAACCTGGCTGATGACCTTGAGGCGGTCTGCTTTATTGATTAATTCAGCATCGATTCGATCGGTCAATAAGCATACCAGTCCGTCAACCTGGCGAGTTTTTTCAAGCAGGATTTCGTAAGGCGGGGGTGTTTCTTCCTGCCAGTATTCAGCTTGGCAGAATTTATTCAGTTTGTTCTCAGCCTCGGGGGTGAGGTGCCGGGTCACGAATACGGATAAGGGCATACAAATTCCTCCTGTGATAAAGAACGATTTCTCTTAATTGTAACCTTATTATGTCAGTCAAGTTCTCATCTTTAAATTTTAACCAAATGGGGATATTTAGGATATAATCAAATCCTGAGGAGATTTCCCATTGATTACCAGAACAATCATTTTTCGAATTGCCCTATTGATGGTTTTAACCGTCGTGTTGATCGGGTCAACTGCCGCTCCACCGGTATCTGCAACAGGTGATGGCCTCAATATTTATGTTTTTGAAGGTGAGGGCTGTCCCTACTGTGCCCGGGCGCTTGCGTTTTTTCATGGTTTAGCTGAAGAAGATGCGCGTATTGTGCTGCATGATTTTGAGGTCTATCACAATTTGCAAAACCGTGAATATTTCAGTGCCATGGCAGCGGTGCATGGGTTTGAACCGATGTATGTGCCCACAATCTTCATTGGCGACAAATATTGGGTAGGTTTTTCAGATACCATCCAGATTGAAATCGAGGATGTCGTTCGACAGTGTCTCAATGGTGCCTGTGTCGATATTGGAGCGCAGGTTTTACCCTCTTCGCTGTTTTATGTTGATGGCTTACCAGGTGAAACCAATCTTGCAAATGATATCGCAATAAGCGATGAAGAGATTGACGCAAATGTGGGTGATTTTTCGATTGTAGTGCCGTTATTCGGGACGGTCAACCTGGCCGACCAATCCCTGCTGTTGAGTACATTGTTGATTTCTTTTGTCGATGGTTTCAACCCCTGTTCGATCTGGGTGCTTTCGATGCTGCTGGCGATCACCCTTAATACACGCTCTCGGAAAAAAGTGCTCATCATTGGGTTTGTGTTCATTTTTGTGACTGCCTTCATTTATGCCTTGTTCATCGGCGGGTTGTTTACAGTGTTTACGTTCATTGGTTATGTTGGCTGGATCCAATTGATTGTGGCACTAATCGCATTGGTTTTTGCTCTTGTGAACATCAAGGATTACTTTTGGTACAAAGACGGGCTTTCATTCACCATCAGTGATAAGCAGAAACCTGGCATTTATCAAGGAATCCGACGCATCATGAACGCAGAAGAGAACCTGTGGGGATTGGTGAGTGCCACTGTCGTAATGGCTGCTGGCGTCTCGCTGGTGGAGTTCTCGTGCACAGCAGGGTTCCCGATGATCTGGACCAACCTGCTGGCCGTCCAGGAAGTACGTGGGGTAGCTTTTTTGGGACTTTTGCTCGTTTATATGCTGGTTTACCAATTGGATGAGATGGGGATCTTTCTGGCGGCGGTATTTACGTTGCGCAAATCAAAAATGGAAGAAAAGTACGGACGGATTCTTAAACTACTGGGTGGCATGTTGATGCTTACATTAGCGCTGGTGATGCTGATTGACCCAACACTGATGAATAACATCGGACGTTCTTTGTGGGTGTTTGGTTTCGCATTTGGCATCACAGGGCTGGTGCTGTTGGTGCATCGGGTGGTCTTACCAATGTTCAACAGCAGGGTGGGTTTTCGAAAATAGTCTTTATCAAGCAAGGGCGGTTGCGGAACGAACATGGATGGTTTTGGACCATTACGCTTTATCCTTGGTATTTAATGATGAGCAGGTGTATCCCTGGAGGGCTCAAATTATCGAACTCACTTACTGCTTTGCCATGATGTTAATGTTTAACGGTTGTTGGCAGGGTTAGAAAGGGGGAAATATGACTGGTTCCCGGCCTACAATCGGCTTGATCGGGAAATTTGGTGTTATTGGGTAATATTAAAATAAAAGCCTATTTAAAAGGAGAAAGACGACATGACACTTGGAGGTATTCTCGTATTATTATTGATTGCGGCGGTATGTGGTGCGATCGCGCAAGCCCTGGTTGGTTATTCCCGAGGCGGTTGTCTTGTCTCGATCGTTTTGGGGTTCATCGGCGCGTTGATAGGGTGGTGGATTGCTGGCTTATTGAATTTGCCGTTGTTGTTCCAGGTAAATATTCAGGGTCAGGATTTCCCGGTGCTCTGGTCAATTATTGGCGGAGCGCTCTTCGTAGCAGTGCTGAACTTGATCAGCGGCAGAAGATTTTAAATCTTACTACCGATACGTTACTGACTTTTCTTTCATAAAGAGCGGTGGCAGGGGTTCACCGCTTGTTAGAAATTTAAAAATTATCTATTTCTCTACGATAATTTCGAGAAAACCCCAGGATAATGATTAAGATGGCGCATCAGCGGAACCTTGCACATTGTTCTCTTCCCTGGCTTTCCTGATCAGAGATTGTTTCAGATCCCATAGTTTCTTTGAGAGCGAAACATGGTAGATATGGGGGTTCATGATTCGGCGCACACCCGGATCGAGGCAGTCAATGTCGGCATCACGAACCTCTCGCATCTGTTTGATGGTTGGCTTATCGTAAACAACCTTCCCATCCAGGATGACCGGAACAAGCAGTTTCTCCACGTGATCAATTTCGTCTTGCCCCAGGAAACGGCGCCTGGTTGCCATGCTTGGATGACGCAGCTCGAGTGGAGAATAGCTGCGGATATCCTCACCATGTAAAGTGATCAGGTCGGCGGTGGCTTTTCCCCGGTTATCGTAAACCCGCCACACCCGTTTATTGCCTGGGTTGAGGGTTTTATCGATGTTTTCAGAAATTTTCAGGGTTGGGATCCATTCGTTATCCTGGCAAATTGAAACGAGTTTATAAACGCCGTCCAGGGCGGGATTACCTGTTGAGGTAATCAGATGGGTGCCAACGCCATAAACCAGTCGTTTGAGTAGTTTATCAGGGTCGACGTCATAACGGTCAGCTTCTTCCTGGATTTGGGTAATGATCTGCCAGATAACCAGTTCATCCAGGTCATTCGAGAGAACAATGGAGACATCCGGAAAACCGGCATCATCCAACATTTTCGAAGCCAAAACACTCAAATGAGCCAAATCCCCAGAATCCAGGCGGATGCCGACCGGCTGGTGTCCTTTGCGGCGTAAATTTTCGAAGACCTTAATCGCGTTGGGGACCCCTGATTGTAGGGTATCGATGGTGTCGACCAGCAATAGGCAGTCGTCGGGGTAAAGATCAGCGTAAGCCTGGAACGCGGTGAGTTCGCCCTCACCCAACCCCATGAAGACCTGCACCATGCTGTGGGCATGGGTGCCTTTGGGCTGAAAACCAAAGATGCGGGATGCACCCACATTGGAAGAAAAATCTGCCCCACCGATCAGGGCAGCCCGTGCACCTGCGATGGCGCCCAGACTTTGGGCCCGACGCAAACCGAATTCCATCAACAACTGGCCGCGGCCGCTTTGCTTGATGCGTGCTGCTTTGGTGGCGATCAGGGTTTGAAAATTGGCTGCGTTGAGTAAACCGGTTTCGATAATCTGGCCAATTGCCAGCGGTCCTTCCACCACGTGGATGGGGACATTCGGGTGAACAACGCGACCTTCTGGCATGGCGAACAGGTTAATGGCGCTGGCAGAGAAATTGTCCTTCAGCCAACCCAGGAAGTCATCGGCGAAGAGCTGCCCGCCAGTTGCGCTCTTGATGCTGCGGAGGTATGCAATCTCTTCTTTTCCAAAGACAACCTGCTCTAACCAATCAAGGATTGACTCTAATCCAGCGTTGATGCAGTAACCAGCTTTGTGCACACCATAATTGGGATTGCTGCGGTAAAAGTGATCAAATTGGGCTTTTGTTTCGTGCAAACCCATCCTGTAATAGAGCTGTGCCATGGTCAACTGGTATTGATCCGTCATCAAGGCACCGCTGGCTTGTATTATTTCATTTAGTTTCATCTTTTTCCTTATCTAAGCCCAGCAGACCCTAATCGGACACGAATCGGATCCCAGACTCCATTAATCGCCTGACTGAACAGGCTTTAGCGACCTGGTGTAAACGTTTAATTTGGGAGTCGTCCAGGTCACCTTCGAAGTCGACTTGCTCCCGGATGACCTCTTCATATTCGTTGTTGATATCGCAATCCTCACAATCATCCGCAAAGATCCTCTCATAAGACGAATCAACGGTGACACCCTTGAGGGGAATATCGTGGTTTCGGGCATAGGTATTAACGACAATCGTCGTGCAGGCGCCTACGCTGGCTAACAGCATACCATAGGGTGTCAGGTTATGCAGGTGCATGACTGGTTCAACTTCGCTGGTGTCCTCTGCATTGGGGTCGGCTGCCCTGAAATCTATTCTAAAACTCTTATCCTGGTAAACAATCACGCGCTCCGACATATTGCTCTCCTTTTGCACTTCAAACTAAGAGTTAAACGTGTGTTCCTGAGGTTAATTATAGGGGATGAATCTGACTGGGCAAAGTTTATCAAGGCATTTCCTCAAAAACATTAAAGATGTAGATCAAACCATCCTCTTTAGCCATGGCGATCATCGAGCCATCCGGTGAAACAGCAATATCAATTGGCGGGTTCGTGGACGAGACGGGTGGAGAAAAGAGTAAGCTTGCCAGCCATTGCCCATCAGCGACGGACCAAAACTCCAGGCTATTTGTGTAAGCCACTATCAGCAGTGAACGATCGGGGGTGAACGCTAAAGCATGCCCGGTGGCATCTATTCTGGGAGGTAACTCTATGGCATTGCGTATGGGATTTTGAACCTGAAGGGGAAACAACCATGTGCTGGTCCCGGTTACGGCTAAATAATTCCCATCAAATGAAAGTGCCATACTAGAAAAAACAGTATCTCGAGGTGCATAAAAAGCAGTGCTTTCAGAACCTTGCACCTGGAACATACCATTTTCCTTGGCTAGCATAAACAGGCTGTCGGTTAAATAGTGGCGTTCTAATGCTGTAATTTGGAAGGGGTCGGAGTCACCAGGCGATAGGTTATATCGCCTGGTGCGCCTCCCAAGGTCCCACTCGCTGAGGGTGCAATCGTGGCTTCCAGTGTAGTTGGTTTCTCCATTTTCTGAGAAAGCTATCCCGGTTATTTTTGCCATATGACCACCAGGAAAATCAAAATACCGTCCTTCGATTAATTCATAGACTCGCACGGTTCCATCCTGTAAACCAGCAGCCAATAATTGCCCATCGGGAGAAAACTGCAAGGCCGCTGCACTGCCGTCCAGAACCCCGAGCATTTCACCATTAAATGCACTGAAAACCCTGATCCAACCGTCTGTGTAGCCTGCGGCAATATAACTGCCGTCTGGTGCGAAGGATAAACCAGTCAGCTGGCTGGGATGTTGATGGAGTGAAAGCAGCAAGCTGCCATCAGCCGTGTCACGTTTTTCAATCGTGCCATCTGGTTTAATGCCAATAAAGAACGCATCGTTGGGTGAAAATGAAACCTGTGAAAAATGGCTCTCAATTTCCCACACAATACGCCCATTTGCTGTCCGGCGGAACTCGGTTCGGTTGTCATTTCTTGCAACAAGGAACTGGGTATTATCCGGTGTCAGGACGACCGTCTCGATGGGTGGCAGCCTGGTGGATTCTGCACAGACCCACGAAAACGATCCGCGCATATTTAGGCAGCTGTTTGGTGCCTCGTAGCATGGATCTGGCAGGTTTGCTGGATATTGATCCAGGCGGTAAGTGAGGTCCTCCTGGAGAAGCCTCCACTGCACTATTGAATTGCCATCGTTGATTAGGATCAAGTCACCTGCAGAGGATGCCGCTATTTCCCCATTTTGTTGAGAAAGGCGTTGCCAGTAAGTGCGTGATAGGT
>SLIC01000261.1 GCA_007135845.1 Candidatus Brevefilum sp. | reverse complement strand
TCCAGTATCCCGCCAGCAGGAACTGGCCCTCAGGTGAAAATGCCAGGTCGGTCACCCAGTCCGATGCCCCGGTATCTTCAATCGGGATGGTATCTATCAGCTCATAGTCGGGCAATGACCAGAGATAGATCCCATCTGTGGCGCCGGCAGCCAGCAGCGTGCCATCCGGTGAAAAAGCGACCGGGGCGGACATTGAACCGCCTCGGCCGTATTGCTCAAGCGTCCAGGCCAGGCTCCCATCGGGAACCTGGAAGACTTTGATCACATCATTAAATTCAACATTATGCCCACCAACAGCCAGGTACCGGCCATCAGCTGAGAAAGCCAAACTCCAAGCGCTGTCAAAGTCATTTTCCGGCTCAATCATGCGGATTAAGCCACCGCTGTTGGCATCCCACAAGAAAATGGTGCCATTATAATGCCCGGCTGCGATCATGCCCCCATCCGGTGAGAAAGCCAGTGACGTCACCCATTCTGAAAATCCATCCACATGATCAGCAGGGACCATCTCGTAGATCAGCTCTCCAGAACTGACATCCCACAGCCAGGTCACACCTGCCCGGTTACCGGTGGTGATGCGGGAGCCGTCAGGTGATAAGGCCAGGTAATTATCAAAATCTCCGTGAAAATCGATCACCAATTCGCCATCGGCCAGTGAGTATGCGTTGACGCCGCCCAGGGTAAACGCAGTAAAAACTCCCTGGTCATCCAGCGTGAAGGCCAGGTCCAACACGTTATGGGGCAGGTCATCGATCGAACCAATCAGATTGCCATCGCTGGCGTCCCAGATATCCACTTGCGTGAAGATGCCAGTAGCGATCAGGTCACCGTCATTGGCATAGGCGACACTTCGTACAGTGTCCTCAAAGTCAAATCGGAGCACTTGCTCCGGCCTGAATTCGGGCTCTTCATCCGGTTCAGGCTCCTCGATCACTTCGGGCTCTTCGACACCAATGATCTCATCCACCACTTCGGCTGGCTCGTCTGAGCGACCCGGGAGCAGATTACAGGCCAGTCCAGGCAGCAGCAGTAAAACAAGCGCTGCAACCAGGATGGTAGGCAGGGTCTTACGATTCTTGGTTATCATTCTTCCTCCAATATTCTTCTCTAAACAAATGTGTAGTACACGAAAGTTTGTACCAAATAATTGGCGCTTAACAGATGTTGGATTGTTATTGTAAATTACAGAACTTTTTCCACCTAATAATTGGCCTGTTATAGGTGGGTGGTTTAAATCGTCCATCACATCTGTATCGGCCTTACAGGTTAAATATACCATAATAAGGGGATATCAGACGCGTAGGGTGGGATGGCGGGGCACTTTCCAACCACAAGGACCGTTCTCATCCAAAGCTCATTTGAATAAAATAAATACGGATTCCATACCAACCCACTACTAATGAAACACCAATCAAGTGTAATCTCTATCTTGATATCATTTTTTCGCCAGCCAAACCAATTACACCCCGATCCGACTTGATGGTGGGTTGGTATGAAAATATTCAGGTTGGAGAAATCAACCGCACATTCCACATCCTAGAACGCGAAATGCCCTTCGCCAACCTCCGCCCTTACGTCAAGCCTTCAACTTAACTCGCCTGAAAACACAACTCACCCTATTAGCGCATGCTCTTGCAAGAACCTGGTTACCTCAGCCTGGTAAACCGCTTTATTCCTCACAAGAGATTCGGCATGATCGGCATCCGGTGCTATCCACAATGGACGCGGATTTTCAGGGTCCGCCTGAGCAAGGCGATGGGCATGCGATGGATCGATATAGGCATCATTTTCCCCATGGATAATTAACACCGGAGCATTTATCTGTGTGATGGCCTTATTTGGCGCAATTTGATCAACCCGCATCCCATTCAACAGTCTTGCCCAATGAAATACCATCGGTATCAAAGGAAAAGATGGCAGGTGATATTGAACCCGCGCCCGGTCGCTCACCTGGTCAGACAGGCTGGCGTAACCGCAATCCGCAACCATAAACGCGACCCGTTCATCCCTGGCTGCTGTCAATAGTCCAATTGCTGCACCCATCGATTCACCGTGGATGCCAATCATTTCTGTATTTGGTTTGTTTTCCTGCAGCCAATCGATCACGGCACACAGGTCATCAGCCTCATAATAACCAAAAGTGGTACCTTTACCACCGCTCTTGCCATGGTTGCGGTGATCATAAACCAGCACATTGAACCCCAAATCGAGAAAGATCTGAGCGTATTTGATTGAGTTGATCAGGTTGCAGGTGATCCCATGGGAGACAATCACCGTCCTATGACCAGACCCGTTGGGTAAGAAGTAGCCATACAAATCGTATCCAAAAATTGAACGGATGGTTACCTCCTCTTTTGGCAGCGCTTCCCAATCTTTTTCGGTCAGGATCCCATCCTCAATCGCATATTCCAATGTGGTTTCATAAGAGCGAGTGACAGGGTAAATCAAAATACGGGCAAAATAGTAGGAAGCGAATAAAAATATCAGCAGGATCAACAAGGGAATCAACCACAGCAATGTCATAAGATTTTCTCCAAAAACAGATCGATTAAGGCCAATTTCCCCTGATACGTGCGTTATTAAAAATGATCCAGAGGCCGTTCATAATTGCCTGATCATCCCCCGCAGCAAATGTTGAATCCCAGCCATCTTTCGTTGGGCTTTTACATCCAGCTTTTTCCGCAGCGCAAACAGCTCCTTGAATGCAGCCAGGATATCCGCTTCAGGCGCTGCCTCCAACATAACGGCCGTTTCCATCACATATACTAAATCATTGAAAGCCGTCTCAGGATCCTCCGCCAGTGGTGTATCCAGGATGTGCCTGATCGTCACCCGCTGATCGGCTGCCAGGCGGGCATCCGCTTCGTCTAAAAACTTGTTCAGTGCAAGCAAGTCTTCCTGCTCCAGGTCGATCTCGCTGGCAGCCAGGTTCTCCGCCAGGTGATCCCCTGATGAAGTGCCGGTTAGCGCGCAAACCACCTGCGGCTGAGCCAGCACCCAGGAGATTCCCATCTGGACGGCTGTGGCTTGATATTTCTCACCCAGCCCTGCCAGGAATTTCGCCACCAAGACGGCAGAAGTATAACGCTCACGCTGAAAGAGCGGGTCCATTTGGCGGATATCGCCATCCGCAAAACGATGTCCCTGTGGATACCGCCCGGACAAAATCCCCCGACCGGTCACGCTAAAGGCGATCGCGGCCAGGTCATGTTCTGCGCAAATCGGCAGTAAGGCCTGGGTTGCTGAGCGGGCAACAGGGCTCAGTTCCATCAAGATGCTGAACAAATTCCCAGCCTCGGCATATTCCTGCACCCGGTCCACCGGCAAATGGCTGACCCCGTAGCGCCGGATCAAACCCGCTTCGACCAGGGATTCAAGGGCATCTACTGTTTCGAGCACAGGTGTGTGGGGGTCATCAAAGTGGACCTGGTACAGGTCAATAACATCCATTTGGAGTCTTTCCAGGCTGGCATGACAGGCTCGCCGTACTGCTCCCGTAGACAGGTCTGGTTGTCCCCCGGTACCGCTCAATTTTGTGGCGATAATGACCCGGTCTCGGATGGGTGCCAGGATGCGCCCCAAGAAGGTTTCAGCGTCACCATAACCTTCAGCGGTATCAAAAAAATTCACCCCCTGCTCAACGGCGGACCGTATTGTGCGTTCATATTGGGCTTCATCCACAGGCCCATAAGCACCGCTCAGACCGTAACACCCCAACCCAATTTGTGATAGGTGCCAATCACCGACCTGGGTGTAGCGCATTGATCATTCCTCTAAATCGCCCTCATCTAACTCAGCTTCAGCCTGATCAACATCTTCTAGGGGTGTTTCGTCCTGGTCAGGATCGTCAGCCGCCATGGATTCATCGAACGCCTCTTCAGCTTCCTGCAGGGCTTGTGTTTCCTCCAGGGTTGGAATAGGTACATCATCTTCCCAATCTTCATCATCTTCCAGAAAAGCTTTCTCAACAGGACCGGATTCGATGACCAGTGGTTTATCAACATCCCCAGGCATAGACGACACCTCCTGGATATAGGCAATGTAAAAACCAACCATCCTGGCGCAATTTTCAAAGGATAGACGCTCGTTAACAGCGTGAATGCTTTGGAGTTCCGCTTTGTTGATCTGCACCGGGGTAAAACGGAAGGCATTATCCGTCACCGCGGTATAATGGCGAGCATCGGTGCCGCCAGTCACCAGGTAGGGTGAAACGACTGCCTCGGGGAAGGCTTCCCGCACCAGGCGGAAAAGCCAGTTAAAGTGCGGTGATTCAACATCAGCCACCGGCGAGGGCTCCCAACCAGAGGGTCCTTCCAGCACATCGCCTAAATAAGGTGTCACCTTGACCCGTTCATCATTAATACGCTGCAATACCATTTCATAAACGGAACGCAGATCATCCCCGGGTAACAGGCGAAAGTTGACCACGGCTTCAGCTTTGGCGGGCAGAACGTTATCCTTAACCCCGGCATTGATGATCGTAGGTGCCGTGGTTGTGCGGATGCTGGCATTCAACAGGTTATTTTTCGACAAGCGCTTTTTAAGGCGGCGACCAAACAGCCAGGTGTTGGCAAAAGCCATCCGTTGGAAAAACGGGAGGGCTGATCCCAGGTAACTCATCATAAATTCAACTACTTCCAGGTGAGCCGGCATGGGCTTGATCTCTAACCTGCCGACAGCGCGTGAAAGGATGCCAATAGCCGTTTCTTGTGCGGGCATGGATGAATGACCACCATCAATCGTCACGGTCAAGCGCAAGCTGAGGTAGCCCTTCTCTGAGATGCCGATCGAACCCACAGGATCTTCCACACCGGGCAGGAAGCCATCGATGACCATACCCCCTTCATCCAGCAGGCTGCCAACCTGTACACCACGTGATTCAAGCGCAGCGGCAATTGCTACGGCACCCTGTTCCCCACCGACCTCTTCATCATGGCCAAAGCCCAGGTAAACCGTGCGCTCGGGTTGAAAATCCTGTTTTAACAGGTACTCAACCGCTTCCAGGACACCAATGACACCACACTTAATATCGAGCGTTCCCCGACCCCAAACATACCCGTCTGACAGCTCGCCGCTGAAGGGCGGATGTTGCCAACCTTCGTCTGCTTCATCTGCTGGAACAACATCTAAATGGGAGATCAGCATAATCGGCTGCAGGTCGGGATCGGTTCCCTCCCAGGTATAGAGCAAGCTGTATTCGTTAAACGTTTCTAACTTGAGGTTCGTATGTACCAGCGGATAGAGGGTTTTCAAGAGACGGTGCAGACCTAAAAAAGCCTGGGTGTCTAATTTTTCGGGGTCGTCGTGAGAGATCGTACGATATTGCACCGCCAACCCCAACCGCTCAGCGACAGACCTGCCATCAACCGTGGGAAAGTTCTTCAGTTTGACCTTCTTTGGCGGCGGCGAATACAGGGCTGTCTTTAAGAACACAAAACCAACCAGGAACAGCAGCAAGACGACCAGTCCAATTCCCAGGGAAATAATCAAGGCTTCAATATTCATATTGTTCCTCTTTTCATGTGATATTTAATCCGAAAGTTCCAAAAGATTGATAATTCTATTATATAACCTGGATCGATTTTGATTGAAAGAATTCCAGGAAAGCTTGCCGATCGTTCTCATCAAGGTCTCGCTTCGGGATAAAGGGGAACACCTTTTCTTCACCTTCAAAGACGAGTAAATAGTAATTTTTCCCGGCAACCAGCCTTTTCAGGTCTTCCCAGTTTAACGACACACTGCTTTTACCAATTCGCATTTGCAGATGATCATCCCAAAAGACCAGGATACGCTCTTGCTGAAGGTGTTTATTGGTCTTATATGCCTTGGCGAGATGGATGGGGATGATGAAGACAAAGTAAATCACGTAAACCAGGCACATCAAAAAGAGGATCGTGGCAATGCCTCTCAGCGATGGTGCCACCATCTCCGGGTTCGCCAGGATAATACCCGAGCCTGCTAAAACCAGCAAGATCACCAAAGCCACATAGATAAACCAGGTTGACTTCATTGCCAGGGCGCGGGAGGCACGCACATAATCCCGCTTTTCTGGTGTATAGCGTATGGTTAACTTTTGTTCCATCAGCAATCCTTATGATTAATTACCCTGATTTTACCATTACATGGCTTATTGATGGTCTTGGAAACGCTGAAGGATTGTGGCATAATAGGTTTAATCAACCTGAGAAACCTTGGACAATGACTGATCCTCAACCTGCTTACCCAATTGATGCTCGTCAACCAGGTCTGCACCTGGTGTATGCCGCAGCGGACCTACCCATTGCAGACATCCGCATCCCTAAATGGGCCGCGCCAGATACCCTGAGCCTCGAATGGAAACAGTTAGACCCCTTGCGCTGCCTGGGAAAAATCAGCTTGGATGAACATACCCTCCTTGTGGCTGGCCTGGCGGCTCCCTTGCCTCTGGAGGTTATAGATCGGACGATCATGGTCTCTCCCTGGGGTGCTCAGATCAAAGCCGCCATGCGCCAGCACCGTGTACATTTGAGCCTCCTTTATGGTGGAGGTCATCCTGATCCCATTGAGCAGATGGTCGCATTGTATAAAACTGCATTACTTTTTGTAAATGAGGACTTGCTGGGGATCGTCAACGCAAACGCCTGGACAGCTCATCCCCCAGCTGATTATGTCTCATTAGAAAACATTGACCGCTTCCGGCGGGAAATCCCCTTCAGCCTGTGGTTTGGCTATGTGCGCTTTTACACAGACCACGAAGCCTACTGGTTGGTCACCAAGGGACACCATATTTTTGATGTGCCAGACCTGGCCTATTTCGTCCAGCCTGGTGAAGATGCTGACGCGATCATTAACCTGTTTATCAACTTATTCTATTACCTATACGAAGAAGATGTTGAGGTGATCGCCGGAGACACATTGGCGTTGCAGGGGGTAAGAGATAAGCTGGTCTTCAAAGAGGTGCCCGAATTGACTGAGGACTTGATGGGCCCCGCCGGGACGCTGGTTATCGCCAGGGAAACCAGTACTGACTAATTTTCTGTTGGTTCGAAATTGAGGACAAATTCATATTGCTCGCGGTTCTCCACCGCTTCAGGGATAAAACCGCGCACCCACTCGATCGCTTCTTCACCCTTCATCCCAAACACCATTTTCGCCAGGCAGGCAGCAAAGGTACCCGTACGACCAACACCAGCATGACAATGGATCACCATCGTGCTGCCCGCTTCTGCAGCTTCCAGGGCTTTCTCCAATGCGGGCCGAAAAACCTCATCCTGGGGTGCGTGGAAATCTGGCACCGGCGCGTGGATCAAGGTGTAACCCATTGAGTCATAATGGTCCGCTAAATCCTCACCGGTCAGTCGAATCACTTCATCGGCTGTGTTCAGCATAACCACCGTCTCAACCCCCAGGGCTTCATATGCGCTCAACAACTCGCCCCGACGATCGAACAAAGGACTGAAGGGCAGCGGACTTCGGTAAACGGTCCCAGCCAGGCCGTAGGGGAGTTCAATGATGTCGTCTCGTGTTGGTTTTATCAATTGTCAATATCCTTTCGTTTCCATGAACTGCTCACAAAATTTTCAATCTGGCAATTCCAGTAATTTATCCATATCCTATGTGATCAATTTCACATCTGCCTTGATTATACGCCAGGGATTGACAACCAGAAATCCAACTTGTGGTATAATTTCGCTGGATAAAAACAAGTCTGCATTGCGAACATTGGCGGATGGTGCCT
>SLIC01000115.1 GCA_007135845.1 Candidatus Brevefilum sp. | reverse complement strand
GAGCTGGTTGTATGTGGATGGTCGTGTGGGCGATTTGCGCGATGAAGGCCCCTTTGTCGTTAGCGGTACGAATGAAGTCCTGACCTGGGATCTAACCGACCTGGTTGAGCCCGGGGAACATACGCTCCAGATAAAAGTTGAAGACAGCTTAGGCCTGCAGGGAGAGACGATCATCATTCCCATCCAGGTCGAGGTGCAATTGCCAGAGCCCGAGGAACCCACATCCATTCAACAGGTTGGTATGTTTGTGGTTGGGGGAATCCTTGTGGTATCTCTTGGTCTTTTGCTGATTTGGTCAACACAGCGTTTCTTACAAGGGGCTTTAGCCCAACGTGTGTTTAAGAAGTTCTTAGATTCAACGCGCAGGCGGCTGCCCACTGTCAATCGTGTTCAGGATGAAGGGCCCTATGCGACATTGCTGCCGCTTGATGTGCAAAGCTTGGCGGTTGAAAACCAGGAAGGTGGGCTTCTGGAAGTGCAGAGCTCTGCAATTATTATTTCTAAGCGCCAAATAGCCTTTGGCTGTGACCCCGAACGATCTGACCAGGTGGTGATAGGGGAGGGCATTTCTGGGCTGCACGCACGCCTGCGTGTTCGCCAGGGTGAATGCTGGCTCAGTGATAGCGGGTCAGAAGGTGGCACCTGGGTCAATTATGAACGTATTGGGCGTGATCCGCTGCTGCTGCATCCTGGAGACCTGATCCATTTCGGCGCCGTGGGCTTTCGTTTTACAGTGATCGATACAGCATCGCCACCCAGGGCTGCTGTTGAAAAATACGAGCCAATCTTATGAACAATATTCAAGACGCTCACCTGAACTTCGCCGGTGCCAGTCATGCAGGTATGTCTGGCAAGAAAAATGAAGACAGATATCGGATATCTGCCTTCATGACCAACCACTGCCATGTAGAGGGAGATAACTCGGAGGTCCCGGCTGTTTTGGCGGTTGTTTGTGACGGAATTGGCGGGCACCGGGCTGGTGAAGTGGCTGCCCAGATGGGGGTGAACATCATTACGGAAACCGTCCGCGAAACACCCTGTGTTGACACCATTGACAACGACCCAGGTGAAGATGATGCCATTCAACCCCTCAAGATTTTGCGTGAGGCTGTCCGGCGCGCCAATTATGCAATTTACCAGGCTTCATTAACAGGCCAGGGACGTAAGGGGATGGGCGCTACCTGTGCCTGTGCCTGGGTGATTGATGATCGGCTGTACACCGCTAACCTCGGTGATTCGCGTGTTTATCTTCTGCGAGAGGGGCATATTCTCCAGCTGACCACCGACCATACCTGGCTTCAGGAGGCTTATGATGCCGGGATCATCGATGAAATCCAGGGTGAAGCACATCCCAATGCACATGTGATCCGCAGGTACCTGGGGTCTGCCAAACCGCCGGAAGTGGATTTTCGTTTATGGTTTTATGAAGGGGAAAGTGATGGAGATGCGCTTGATAACCAGGGTTTACACTTAATCCCTGGGGATGTTGTTCTGATTTGCAGTGATGGGCTGACAGACCTGGTCTCCGATGAAGAAATATACCAGCTGGTGATGTCCAACACTGTGGAGCAGGCACCAGCGGCCTTGATTGATTTGGCCAATGCTCGCGGTGGGCATGATAATATCACTGTGGTTTTAATGGCAGTGCCATCCACGAAGCGTAAGGTAAGTGCTGCGAAGCGTCTGTTAAGTACAGGCTCAAAACCGCAACGTGATGATTGGCAGCACAGTGCTCGGGAGACAAATGGCAAGGGGAAGCGCCGGCGCTGGCTGGTTGGCTGCCTGGCTGTACTGATCATCACCATCATGCTGATGGTAGGCGTTTACTTTTGGATGCAATGGTGGGCGGGCAGGCCGGTACCGGTGACAAGCACTGCAACTCCTGCCCAAGTTCTTACACTACCTCCCCCAACGCAAACCGAAGTTGATGTTTTAATTACAATGACGCCCACGATTACAATAACATCAATCCCCACAGAGAGCCTGGTTACCCCGCAGCCCACCCTCACCCCCTGGCCAACCCACACGATCGCGCCCTAATCCGTGTTACTCTTTAATCATATCTGGTAACATCCTTGTCTCTATTGCTTTACTGGTTTTTTAGGAGGATCGTTAACAAAAGGAGGTATGATGAATGCTCCCAAAGCCACAAAGACTCTGCCCAATGGCTACAATTTATGGATAAACCTGAACCTGATTAAGGATACCAAACGGCTCCTCACCTTAAGCCTGGTTAGTATTGGGCTGTTCATTGTTGCCTGGTTTGGGCTGGGCTGGCTGTTCCTGTGGCTGCGCCCGGGCACCTCAATGGATGTTCTCAGTCTCTCATTTAGGATAACCGGTGTTGTAGATTTTCTTGTGCCATTCCTCGTCATCATCGGCGTGACATTCGTGATGATCACTGTGCATGAAGCCATCCATGGTATTTTCTTCCGGGTGTTCACTGGCGGGAGGGTCAAGTATGCATTTAAAGGGGCGTATGCTTACGCCGCAGCGCCGGATTGGTACATTCCAAAAAAGCCTTATATGGTTGTCAGCCTGGCACCATTGGTTTTGATGACAATCGTTGGGGTACTGGCATTGTTGTGGGTGCCGGTTAATTGGGTCACCCCGATCATTTTATTATTGGCGATGAATGCATCCGGGGCGGTAGGAGACATTTACGTTTTTCTTTTGTTAATCCGTTTGGAGGATGATGCATTCATCAAGGATTTTGGCGAAAAGATGAAGATTTACACACCTGGCGATGAAGAGACTGTTGCATAAGATTGTTCAGGTTTTGGAAAAGCAGCGTTTTCCAAGCAAGATGTTCCCCGGTGATCCTGATCGTGAAATAAAAGATGTTTGGCTGAATAATTTGGGAAATTGAGCTATATCGTTAGCCGTAACGGCCCTCGATATACCGCTGAGTTCGCGAGTCTTTGGGTTTTGTGAAGATGTCAACGCCTGCGCCTACCTCGATTAATTCACCCTGTAAAAAGAAGGCTGCGGTATCAGCGGTGCGAGCGGCTTGCTGGACAGAATGCGGCACAAGCACGATGGTGTAATCCTTCTTTAGCTCTTGCAGTGAGTTCTCGACTTTAAGCGTTGAAATTGGGTCCAGGCCGGAAGTTGGTTCATCCAGCAAGATCACTTCTGGCTGCTGGATCAGGCTGCGGGCCAGGCACAGCCGCTGCTGCTGACCGCCAGACAGGGAATTGGCAGGTTCATCAAGCCGGTCTTTGACCTCATCCCACAGGGCAGCCTGCTGCAGGCTGCGTGTCACACTTTCTTCGATCAGGGATGTATCACGCACGCCGGCCAGTTCGAATCCGTAAGTCAGGTTACGCTGAATGCTGAAGGGCAGCACAACCGGGCGGGCAAAAACCATGCCCACCTTGCGGCGGAGGCTGATGGTGTCCAGCTTTTTATCCAGGATATTGACCTGATCCAGCAAAATCTTTCCCTGTGTGGTCTTGACATCCGCCAGGTCATTTAGACGATTAATGCTGCGAAGCAGGGTTGATTTACCGCCGCCTGCTGGACCAAACAGAACCGTTAACTGGTTGGTGGGGATCCGCAGGCTTATTTTCCGTAATGATTCGATGCCGTCAGAATATTCAATGGAGAAATTTTCAATGACGATCTTGTCCATAGGGATCACCATTGGCGCCTTGCCCTGGCTCGTGAGCGAATAATGGAGGCAATTAGGTTCATCCCCAGCACAAAAATCAACAAAACGACGGCTGTGCCAAATTGAATTTGGATGGGCATTCCAGGTACTTGGGTGGAGATCACAAACAGGTGGTATGGCAGGGCCATGGTGGGGTCATAGAGGGAGGTTGGCAGTTGAGGGAGAAAGAATGCAGCACCGGTAAACAAGATCGGAGCAGTTTCTCCGGCGGCACGCTCCAAACCCAGGATAACGCCTGTGATGATCCCGGGCAGGGCTTCTGGCAGTACAATCTTGCGGATGGTCTGCCAGCGGGTGCCTCCCAGGGAGATGCTGACCACACGGAAGGATTGCGGCACAGCCCGTAATGCCTCCTCCGCAGTGCTGATGATGACGGGCAAAGTCATAATGGCCAGGGTCATTGAAGCAGCCAGGATGCTGGTGCCAAACCCGAGGAACAGCACAAACAATCCCAGACCAAATAACCCATAGACGACTGAGGGGATCCCGGCCAGGTTGGTAATGGCAATCCTGATGATGCGAGTCACCTGGTTGTCTGAGGCGTATTCGGAGAGGTAGATGGCTGCTCCAACGCCAATGGGAACCGCCAGAACGGCTGTGCCAATTGTCAGGTACAGGGTACCAATAATGGCTGGCAGGATTCCCCCAGAACGCATCCCGTCGGAGGGCGGACTGAGAATGAACTCAAAAGACAGCGCTTCGTAGCCCATGGTAAAGATATAAACCACAATCAGGACGATTACAAGCACGGTCAGACTGGCCACAAAGGTCATGATCGCAAAGGCAAGCTGTTGATAAAGCATGCGCTTTTTTGATGTTTTTGCAGGTTGCGCCATGGAGTTGTTCATGAGAGGATCCGTTCTGCCCTTTTTTTAACCCGGAAAACCATGGCTGAGGCGGTGATATTGACGATTAGCGAAATTAAAAACAGGATCAAACCGATCAAGAACAGCACATGGTAATGTATGCTGCCTTGGGCAACTTCTCCCATTTCGGCGGCGATGGTGGCCGTCATCGTGCGGGTGGGCAGGAACAAGGATCGCAGACCCCTGACCATGACCGGTGCGTTGCCGGTGACCATCATGACGGTCATTGTTTCACCAATGGAACGACCGATGCCGAGCATGATGGCTGTCAGCACGCCTGATCGGGCAGCCGGCAGGGTCACCCGCCAGATGGTCTGCCACTTTGTGGCGCCGATTGCCAGGGCTGCATCGCGATAGGATTTTGGCACCCCATCTAGGGCATCTTCTGAAACTGAAACAATAGTGGGGATGGCAATCAGTCCCAACAGGATGGAGCCAGCCAGCGCGGTCAAACCGGTGGGCAGGTCAAGCAGCTTGCGTAACTGCGGCGCCAGGGCAATGATCCCAATAAACCCAAGCACCACTGAGGGTAGACCTGCCAGGATCTCAATTATAGGTTTGAGAATCTCGCGCATCCAGCGGGGGGCAATCTCAGCGATGTAGATGGCTGTGGCCAGTCCAATGGGAACTGAAAAAAGCGTTGCTCCGACAGTCACCAGCAGCGAGCCGCCAATCAACGGCAGGATGCCAAAAAGATCCTCAATGGGATACCAGCGCTCAGATAATAAGACCCTCAGCGGCACTTCACCAACTGCAGCAATACCTTCACTCATCAGATAAAAGAAGATCATGATCACAAAGACGATGGCTGAGTATCCCATGGCTTTGATGATGGCACTGATCACGATTTCAGTCGCCTGCGTGAAGCGCTTCTTTGCATTATTTTTTTGTGATCCGGGAATTAATAAGCTGTCCATGAGTTCTTGTTTTATTGTATTATAGTTACAAAACCCAGCTCGCTAACAATATCTTGCCCTGGTTCAGAAAGAATCCAATCGATAAAGGTTTTGATTGCTCCTTCTGGCTCGCCGTTGGTATAAACATACAAATCCCTGGCGATTGGATAGGTTCCATCGAACACGGTTTCTGATGAAGGAAAAATCGCCGGATTTCCAGGACTGGGTTGAATGCCTAAGACCTTGACCTCGGGTGTCACATAACCCAAGCCGTCGTAGCCAATCGCATTCGGGTTGTCCCTGACCTCCGCGATAATGCCTTCAGAGGATGGCAAGAGCAGGGTGTTGGGGTGGAACAATGTTCTGCTCGTTGGGTCACCCAGGCGCAAGACCATTTCAAGAAAATAAATATGCGTGCCCGAATTGGATTCGCGAGAGACCCGCACAATCGGGCGGTCCTCACCACCAAGCTCCCGCCAATTTTCATATTTTCCCTGGAAAATGTCAGAAACTTGCTGAAGGGTCAGGCTGTCGACCGGGTTGCTTGGGTTGACGATCACGGCGACTGCATCACTGGCAATGACAATTTCATGGGGGTCTATTCCCAGGCTGCGGGCCTGGTTAATTTCTTCTGCTCTTATCCGGCGAGACGCGTTGGCCATATCAGTCGTGTTATTCAATAATGAGGCGATACCGGTGCCAGAGCCACCGCCGGTAATAGAAATGGTGACAGAGGGATCTACATCCTGGAAAGCTTCGGTCCATGCCAGGGTCAAATTGACCATGGTATCTGAACCCTTAATTTCAATATGCGCCTGGGGAGCATCGACAGGGGGAAGTTCTGTATCTGGGGGTTGCGGTCTGCAGGATACCGCAAGAGTCCCGAGTAAGATCAGCACTGTAACCAGATGGCGATAGTTAAACATCATAACGATTATAGCCCAAAAAAATGAATCGGAGAGTGGGTTAAGCACAAATAAGGTAAAATATTCGCATGAATGATAGCTTCCCTCCGGTTTTGTCGATCACACATTTGAACGTGTATTACGGGCAGGCGCTGGCATTACGCGACATCAATATGTCGATTTTGCCCAGGCAGGTGACGGCGTTGATTGGGCCGTCGGGCTGCGGCAAATCGACGTTTTTGCGCTGTCTGAACCGCATGAACGACACCATCAAAAGTGCCCGGGTTGAAGGCGAGGTGCTTTTTGAGGGTGAGGATATTTATGATCCCGAAACCGATTTGGCGAATTTACGCCAGCGCATTGGGATGGTGTTTCAGAAGCCCAACCCCTTCCCGAAATCGATTTTTGATAATGTGGCATTTGGTCCCCGGGTGACGGATATGCACATGAGTAAAAGTGAGCTGGAATTGACAGTTGAACAGTGCTTGCACCTGGCAGCCCTGTGGGACGACGTCAAAGACATGCTGCATGACGATGCCATGAACCTCTCCCTGGGACAGCAGCAGCGTCTGTGCATTGCACGGGTGCTGGCTGTGCAACCGGATGTGATCTTGATGGATGAACCAGCCTCTGCCCTGGACCCGATTGCCACAGAGCACATTGAGGAGTTGATCGCCAGCTTGAAGAAGGATTACACAATTGTGATCGTGACACACAATATGCAGCAGGCCGGGCGGGTTTCGGGTGGCATGCGGCAGCGTCGAGTGTTCTTCTAACCTGCGGGGACGACGCGCCGCGAGGACCTCGGAGCCAACCCTCCAACCACCAACCAAGGGGATGAGTCCCGCCACGTGGTGTAGGAGGCCCGCCTGTCACGGGTGATGTGATGGGGGGCCACCGTGCGATTCTCAGAGCTACCACAGCAACGAGAGGACGCACGATGGCCCATCAGGAGTCTGCCCTACACGAACTCGCTTCGCGCCTGACCGGCACCGATGAGGAGTTGACCGGTTCGCTGGCTTAGATCCTCGCGGCGGCGTTGCAGGAGCTGATCGAGGACGAGGCAACGGTGCGGATCGGCGCCAAACACGGCGAGCAGACCCCGACCCGGACGACCCAGCGCAACGGGCATCGGCCCAAGCGGGTCTCGACCCCAGCGGGGGATGTCGAGGTCGGGATCCCCAAGCTGCGCAAGGGCAGCTTCTTCCCCGAGCTGCTCGAGCCGCACCGGCGGATCGACAAGGCGCTGTGGGCGGTGATCATGACCGCCTACATCACCGGCACGTCCACCCGGAAGGTCGATGAGCTGGTCAAGGCACTCGGCTGTGACACCGGCATCTCCAAGTCGAGCGTGAGCCGGATCTGCAAGGGCATCGACG
>SLIC01000204.1 GCA_007135845.1 Candidatus Brevefilum sp. | reverse complement strand
GATGCACTTGAATACACCGCCTCATCGGGTGGGGCAGCATTCATCATCGGGCCTGTTGAGGATGCACTGGTATCGATTGATGCGCACTATTCCTTTGTGTCCGACACCCCCGACTTCTGGCGGCGGGCTTACCAGAAATACCCGGAGCATGGTCAGCGTTTCACCGGTGAGCCGGCTTATTTCAAACACATTCAAACCGCGGCCCAAACCCTGATGGACGAGATGGGTTCATCAGCGGCAGATTTTAATTATGCTATCTTTCACCAACCGAACGAGAAATTCCCTACCCGGGTGGCAAAAATGTTGGGGTTCAAACCTGAGCAATATAAAGATGGCCTTCTATCGCCGGTGATTGGCAACACCTACGCCGGTGCAGCATTGATTGGACTGACTGCAGTTTTGGATATCGCAGAACCAGGCGATCGCATCCTGGTTACTTCATTTGGTTCTGGCGCTGGTTCAGATGCCTTTATCCTCACCGCCCTGCCTGCGCTGCCCGAAAGGCGGACTGCTGCCTTGACCACCCAGGCTTATATCGCCCGGCGGACCGAGATCGACTATGCCACGTATGCCCGCTTCCGCGGGAAGATTACCTTGAAATGAGGGCGGATATGGATAAAGGTCATTCAGACGTGGTCGTTGTAGGCATCGGGCAGGTGCCTGTCGGAGAGTTGTGGCACCAATCCTTACGAGAAATTGCGGTTGAGGCTGTTTTGGCTGCCATTAAAGATGCCTCCGGGTTAAAACCCGGGGTGATGTATATCGGTAATATGCTGGCAGTCTCTGCCTCGCGACAGGCGAACCTGGGGGCTTTATTGACTGAGAATGTCGGCCTGGTTGGGACCGAAGGCGTCACGGTTGAGGCGGCAGACGCTTCAGGCGGGGCTGCTTTACGCATGGGTTACCTGGCTATCCTCTCTGGCGATGTGGATGTTGCCCTGGTGTTGGGTGTGGAAAAGTACAGCGATGTGATCGGGTCAGAATCAGATTTGATGATGGCCCATATGCTGGACGCAGACTATGAAGCTGCTGAAGGACTGACGCCCCTCAGCCTGGCCGGGTTATTGTTCCATCGCTACTTGCACGAATACGGCGTGGATCACAAAGCCTTTGCCGGATTTCCGGAAGTTGCCCATGCCAATGGTATCAGTAACCCGTATGCCATGTTCCAAAAGGCGATGCGTCCCGGGGCCTATCAGAAGGCAGCCGAATCAGCAGAGGTTTTGAATTTATTTGATGTCGCACCTTATGGAGACGGCGCAGCAGCTGTGATCCTTGCCAGGGAAGACTGTCTGCCGGCGGGTTGGGACAAGCCGCTCGTCAGGCTGATTGGCTCCAGTTTGGTGACGGATACACTGTCAATCCATGACCGGCATCAGCCGCTGGTGTGGGATGCGGCCCGCATGAGTATTGAGCGTGCCTGTCGGAAGGCAGGCGTCCTACCGGGGGATATGGCCTTCTTTGAATACCATGATGCCACCTCACTGCATGCCGCGCTGTCGTTGGAAGCTGCGGGCTATGCCGCCCAGGGACAGGGCTGGATGCTGGCAAATCCTGACGTAATCGGATTACGAGGCCAGGTTCCGGTGGCGACCTTTGGCGGTCTCAAAGCGCGCGGGCATCCCATTGGCGCAACGGGGGTTTACCAGGCGGTAGAAGCCACCTTGCAGCTACGCGGTGAAGCCGGGGCCAACCAGGTCCCGGATGCGAAACTGGGCCTGATCCAGTGCCTGGGCGGAATGGGGTCCACGGCCGTGGCGCATGTGATGGCAGGGGAATAGGTATTAGGTACTAGGTACTGGGTATTAGGATAAATTCAACCTGAATGTTGATCTTCTAATATCTTGGTTACTAATTCCTGATTCCTAATCGCCTAATACCTGTTTTCCCATCAATGATACAATCTATTCATGTTGCGTAACAAAATCCAGGAGGTTATTCGATGAAGGTTTTGATCACGGGTGGGGCGGGCTATATCGGCAGCACGATCTGTTCGGCGTTGGTGGACCATGGCTACACCCCCATCATTCTCGATTCACTGGTCACCGGGCAGGAAGCCTTTACCCGGGGGCATATTTTCTATCAAGGCGATATTGCTGATCAGGATGTGGTCGCGCAGGTGTTTAGTGACCACCCTGATATCACGGCAACAATCCACTGTGCTGCCTTGATCGTGGTGCCTGAATCGGTCGAAAAACCTTATGACTATTACCGCGAGAACGTGGTCAAATCGATGGATTTCTTCTACCAGCTTTCACAGCTGGGTTTTCCCCGGGTGGTGTTCAGTTCTTCGGCCGCGATTTATGATGTGGTCCCCGGTTTCATGGTCACTGAAAAATCACCCCTTAAGCCCAACAGCCCCTATGCCCGCACCAAGTATATGATGGAAATGGTGCTCGAGGATTTCTGCCAGGCTTACGGCTTGCAGGGGATTGCCTTGCGTTATTTCAACCCGATTGGCGCGGACCCACAGATGCGCTCAGGGATGCATATCAAGGAACCCAGCCATATTCTCGGCAGGCTGGTTGCTGTAGCGCTTGGTGAAGCACCCGAGTTTCATGTCACTGGAACGACCTGGCCGACCCGTGATGGCACCGGTATCCGTGATTATATCCATGTGTGGGATTTGGCCCTGGCGCATATCAGAGCCGTTGAGCAATTTGACGCGGTTATGGCAGATGTTGTTGATGCGGAGGTACCCTATGCGGTTATTAACCTGGGCACAGGCAACGGTGTGACCGTGCGGGAGATGGTGGAAGCCTTTGAGCGCGTGTATGGAAAATCACTTCCCAAACGGGAAATGCCGCCGCGCCCCGGTGATGTAGCCGGCTCATATGCCAACGCGGATAAAGCACTGCAGTTGTTGGGATGGCAGGCAGAAAAATCGATTGACCAGGGCATTGCCGATGCGCTCAGGTGGGGAGAAATCAGGAATAAGGTATTAGGTAGTGGGTAGTAGGTAGTAGGATTTAGGTAACAGGAATCAGGTATGAGGTATGAGGGACACAATTTGACTTATTTCTGGAAGGTTTATTGGTATTTGGGCTTATGATATGCTTATTATCACAGAATCTTGACCAGCTAACATGAGAGGGAGAATATGATTCGTGTTGCGTTTGT
Organism: Candidatus Brevefilum sp.; assembly: GCA_007135845.1. The sequence goes on along the minus strand of SLIC01000204.1, from coordinate 4,620 downwards.
GAGTGATCAGCCGTTATCTGCACTGGGACTGTGGGCTCTGCTCAGCAGTCAGGACGAATTTGAGCTGGTTAGGGCATTCACCAGCGAAGACTCAGTAGTCGATGAGATTGAGCAACTTCAGCCGGATGTTCTAATTCTGGATTGCTATCTGCTGAACAACCCTTCAGAAAATCTCGTCAGGCAAATGAATGCGGCCAATTTTAACATACCAATATTTGCCCTGAACCAGATTATCGATGAACAGCATTTTCTTACATTAATGGATGCGGGCGTGTGCGGCTATCTGCTCACCCGCGAACCGGTGGATATCCTGCTTGAATCCATTCATGAAGTGGCGAATGGCGGGTTCAGGGTAAGCCCTTTATTAGAAGTGTTTCTGGCCAGAAATCAGCCTTCACCCCAAGAATTAATACGAAATTTAACGGAACGTGAACAAGAAGTATTAGCACTGGTGGTTGGGGGTTATCACAATGTCCAAATGGCTGAGAGACTGCATATCTCCTTGGGAACGGTGAAAAACCATCTAAAAAGTATCTATAAGAAGCTCAACGTCCACACACGGGTAGAAGCGGTCTTGTTGGCGCTAAAGTATGGGTTGGTTGAAATCAAGTAAGCAAATATGGGTGGTTGAAAAGTTGAACTGACTGCGAAACGCTCTTTGAGCCGTGTTAAAGGTTTGTCCTGACAGGTTAAAAACAAATAGAAAAATAGCCCCAGGGGGATATTGATGAAAAGGGGTATTCCTTGTTAATATTGAATCACATCATCATCCGCGATGAGGATCAGCGGTTTTTCTACATGCGGTTGTCGGTTCTCTAAAAATTACAATCAGGCGGTGACATGAAAAAATCTCTCCTTTTGACCATAACCGTTTTACTGGTGGTTTGTGTGGGCTGCGCCCCAGCTGTGCCAGACACGGTTGATACCGTTGAGCCTTCTGTAACTGCGGAAAACACAGCTGAAGTTAAAACGCTGACACCTACAACAGCCATTGTTGAAGCAACATCAACGGCAACCCAAATACCCACCTCCACAATCACCAGCACCCAGTGGCCGACAGAACCACCACGTCCCCAACAAGGCAAATATGATTTCAGTAAATATGGACCGCTGGCTTATATTAACGCCACTTTAGAACTTATGACCATCCAATTCGTCAATCCAGATGGGTCACGGGTGGATTGGACATATGAACCTGACAGGTACTACGATCTTAACTCTATTGGCTGGTCTCCTGATGGAACCCAGCTTGTTCTGGCAACAACTTTAGATGGGATTAACATTCTGTCTATTGCAGATAAGAGTCTGGTCAACCTTTCTGCAACCAATGACTTTTCGATTATTATCTCGCCATCCTTTTCGCCAGATGGCAAGTTCATTACCTTTTTTTCCAATAATGAAGGGGCAATTTTCAGGATAAATGCAGATGGCACGGGATTGGTGAATTTGACACCGGAGGCGCATTATCGCAATGACTATTATTCTCCTTCATGGTCACCTTCTGGAGAGCAGATTGTGTACACACGCCAGGCCGATGGCTCGATATACAGCATGAATCCAGATGGGTTAGCCTTGCGCAAGCTGATTGACATTGGTTGGAATGATCAGGCGCGCTTTTCACCGGACGGTAGGTGGCTGGCATTCATCCGTTACAATGAGTCACAAGGCTTTTTATACGCGATGCCCATATCTGGTGGATCATACCGCACCTTATCAAGTAATCAACACGATGTGGAATTTTTTAGCTGGTCGCCGGATGGCAGGTACCTGGTATTTCGGGATTTTGTTTGTAATGGCCAATGTGAAACCAAACATTGGATGGTTGAGTTTGAGAGCGGGGAGACCTGGGAGGTTACACTGCCTCAACCGGCCTTTGGGGGAGTGGTTTGGTCGCCAATAATGAAGACCGCTGATACTCGCCCGGACTGTTCCGATGGATGGACCAGGCTGAAAATCGGTAACCTCGTCCAACTGATTGGCGAGATGCCCAACCGGGTACGCTCGGAACCCCAAAAAGGTGAGAACGTGGTCGGTCAGTTTATCGCTGACGAGACCTATATCCTCTTGGATGGGCCAGTGTGCTCAGAAGGATTGGTGTGGTGGGAGATCGCTGATCCACGGCTGCCAGGCGGTTCCGGCTGGACCGCCGAAGGCAATGGCCAGGAATACTGGCTGGAGCCGATTAATTAGAGACACAGCTTGTCTTTGTCTCCTCGACACTTTATGCCGTGCCCCTACATGAAAAACCTGGGAATCACAGCAGAATAAGGTGCGCTCAAATCACAGCGCACCATAACTTCACTCTCCTTCCACCTAATCGCCTAATACCTAGTACCTATTCACTTATTCACAATTTTTCCAAAGGCTCCGGTACATGCCCAAAGGGAAGCTCCGGGGTGTCGTGGCTGGCGGCCCACTGGCAGGCGTTGATGATGACCTGCTGCACGTTGTGATCGTGATAGATTGGGTAGGACTCGTGGCCGGGGGCGAAGTAGAATACCCGCCCGAAGCCGCGCTGCCAGCAGCATCCGCTGCGGAACACGTCTCCGCCGGCAAACCAGCTGATAAACACCAGCACATCTGGCTCTGGGATGTCGAAGAACTCGCCGTACATCTCGGCCTGGGGCAGTTCAAAGTATTGACCCACACCCCGGGCGATGGGATGACCCTGGGCAACGGTCCAGATGCGTTCCTTTTCGCCGATCTCGCGCCAGCGCAGGTTGCAGGAGGTGCCCATCATGCGTTGGAAGATCTTCGAAAAGTGGGCCGAGTGCAGGGCGATCAGGCCCATGCCTTCCAGGATGCGCGCCTGGATACGGTCGACGATACCGTCTAAAACCTCGTGGTGGGCCATATGTCCCCACCAAATGAGTACATCGGTTTCATTCAACCGCTGTTGAGTCAGCCCGTGTTCGGGGTCATCGAGGGTGGCGGTATTGGTGGGGAATCCGGCTTCAGCCAGGAAGCCGGCAATGGTGTTGTGGATGCCGTTCGGGTAAATATCCCGTATGGCAGGATCGCTTTTCTCATGACGATATTCATTCCAAACAGTCACACGAGGTTTACTGTTCATTGCGTTCTCCTTAAGTGATTATTTCTCAATTTTGACAGTTTTTCCGCCCTGTGCCGCTGATTGGCAGATGGCATCATACAGGCGGATCATACGTAAGCCAACCTCTGGGGGGCTGGGGTTTTCGATTTCACCATTGCGCACTTTCACAAAGGTGTCCCACACACTGGAAGCTGGTGGGTAGGGGACTTTTTTAGCACGTTTTCGGCCGGCTTTTTGAATGGACAGGCTGCGACCCCAAGCGCAGGTGTCCAGGATCGCCTCAGTACAGAAGAGCTTGATATCCGAACTGCAGGAGGGGATCGTTTCACCGCACCCGTGCAAGGTGACCATTGCACCGGAAGCCAGCTTGGCGATGGCCACCGAAAGCGTCTCGACCGGGCGACCGTAATCATCCATCCACGCCGCCACTTCATCAAAGTCCTGGCCAACCAGGTCGGCGACGGTATTGAGCATATGCGCACCGGTATCAAATATAAAGCCGCCACCGGAAAGCTCAGGTTCCTGGCGCCAGGTGCCTTTGGCAAGCTCCCCCCAGTGCTGCCAGATGGTCGCGCTGACCGAGACCAGGGTGCCGTAGTCGCCGCGCTGAAGACCCTCAGCTGCCTGCCGGATGAGCGGAGAGAGACTGCCCTGGAAGGCGACCACCAGTGCCCGACCGGTGCGGTCACGGGCATCAATCAGGTTGAGGGCTTCCTGTGGATTAACCACCATGGGCTTTTCCAGCAAGACATCCAGCCCAGCTTCAAGCGCTGCCAGGGTATGGTCGTGATGCATGGTGTGGGGGGTGGCAATCAGAACGGCGTCCATTTCGTAGGACGATAGGAAACGTTCGACATCGGGCTCATTTGGGGGTACGGCGTAACCGGAATCCGTGATGAGCCTGACCGCTTGCTTGACCGAATTTTCAAGCGGGTCGCACAGGGCGACAACCTCTGTATTCTTAGCCTGGAACATATTTTGCATGTGAAAATGGCTGATGCCGCCGCAACCGATGATCCCGGCTTTAATAGTTGATGATGTCATTGGCCTCCTCTTTTTTGATGCAGGTTATTGGTAAGTAAACCTATTTTACACCAGCAACGCATTATTGGAGGCCAATTCACACTGAAATTAAGGCTGGTTTTGTTTTCGCTTCCGGGTGATCAATATGATTACGACGGCAGCAACGACGACGAGGATACCGCCCAAGCAGAGCACGGCCACCGTAACAATCAGCGCCCATCTTGGCAGTCCAAACAGGCCATCGGAGGGTTCTTCAAACTCGGTGTCAACAGGGGGGCGGGGCTCGGTGTCTTCCGGATCTGTGCCTGGGGTCGGCATAAGTACTTCTTCTGGTTCTGGCTCAACCGGTTCTGGCTCATCAGGTTCGGTTGGTTCTGCAGGCTCAGCTGGTTCAGTGATATCCACCCGGTAAATGGCGAAGATTTCAAAGGGCTCCTCTCCAAACAGCACGTCATACATGGGAATCTCCCAGTTAACGGTGCTGTTGACAGGGTCATAGACAGCCAGCGGGTCTCCTTCGATAAATTCTGCCACGTGGAGTTCAT
>SLIC01000145.1 GCA_007135845.1 Candidatus Brevefilum sp. | reverse complement strand
GCTGGTTGTAGAATCCACTGCGCTGATCTTCATTGATGCTAACAGCATAGATAAAACGGTAATCCGCAGCGTTTTGATAGCGGCCGACGTCATAATTAGCCAATTCAATGCAGGTATCAGAGAGGGTGTCTGCCGAGATGCGTTTGGTGTTCATATCAATCGTGTAACGGCGCAGCTTTCCAAAGGCCAGTTCTGAATTTGGCATTGCCAGCCGATCCAGATAGAAATTTTTTATAATACTGGCATCCGTATAAGCGTCAATATCAAGAATGATGGCATTACCTTTTTCAAAGGCGTTGATGTGGTGAAATGCAAAAAAAGGATCTGTCTTGATGCGTGCTTTAACCTCACCAGAATGGCGGTCAATGATGGTGAAGCGGGTGCCGTTGGATGGCTTCCACTGGTAGTTTTCAATATAAGGCTTTAACCAAAACAGGAGGGCCAATGAATTGACCACCAGTGGAAATTCGGTCAGGATAAAGTAATTTTCAGACATACCAAAACTGTGCATATAAGCCGGTTTTCTCACCGGGATTGATGAGATAAGTTTTTGGTTTTGACCGTTTTTCAATTGATAAATCCGATAATGGTTAGTGGCATGAAATCTTGTGACCAGGTTGTAAGTCAGGTTTCTTGTCATGTCAAAATGTGGGTGAACCGTGGTCATCTGCCCGCTGAGCTTATCTTCATAGGTAAAGGTGCCGGTGGTAGCCAGGCTATGGGGGTCAAAGATCACCTGGATAGGTGTTTCCGCTAATGCCATATAGTGCGAACCAATTTTCGTGACATTAACCTTGGCGTTATCGGTAGGTTTGGGTGAGAACACATTACCTACCCGTCCCAAGAAAGACCAATTTGGGTCGGTTGCAAATTCTGGATAAACAATTTTGTCCTCTGCCATTGCGGCGCGATAAGATTGGGTCTCTAGAAACTTATTTCTATATGCGATGTCCCCCTTCTCAAAATTAAACTTGTGCAGCATTGCGTGCCCATCAAACCAATGTCGATAGGTTTCGTCCCCAACTTGTAAAGTGCCGGGACCATTACGGATCAGGGAGCCACGTAGCCATTCCGGGAACTTACCCTGGATGGGTAAGCGATCAACTTGGATTTCGTCATCGTTCTTTCCGAACCCAAGTTCAAAAACAGTTTTATTCATGTCTCAATTTTCCTCACCAATGTTAAGTTGGTTTTATCCTGCAAAACCTCAGGCATCCTCTGTGATAATATCCTGTGCCGCAATCTTACCTGAAGAGAGCACCGCCGGCACCCCCGCACCGGGATGTACACCGGCACCGACAAAGAACAGGTCGTCAAACTCTTCTGATTTATTGTGCGGCCGAAAGTATCCTGACTGCAGCAGGCTGGGTTTGACGGAAAAGGCTGCCCCCCGGTAGCTGTTAAGGATATTTTGAAAGTGGAGCGGATTAATGGCATGCTCAGCAACCAGGTTGGCCTGTAAATCCGGCAGATAATTGTCTTCGAGGAATTGGGCGATTTTCGCCCGGTAAGCCGGTTCGATGGCTTCCCAATCGGTACCCGAGTCGAGGGTGGGCACCGGCGAGAGCACATAGAAGGACTCGCAGCCTTCTGGCGCAATGGTGGGATCGGTGATCGACGGCATGTGCAGGTAGAGTGAAAAATCATCACTGAGGATGTGCTTATTGAAGATATCAGACAAAAGTTTTCTGTATTTTTCAGTAATGATCACGTTGTGATGACGTAATGGGCTGTCAAGATAACGCTTCTTGGTGCCAAAGTACCATACAAACAGGGACATGCTGTAGCGCATATGATCAATATGCCTGTTGGTGTACTTTTTGCGATATTGTGCCGGTATGAGGTTGTGGTAAGCAAAAGCGACATCGCCATTACACACCACCCGATCGGCATAGTGGACGCTGCCATCGGCAAGCCGTACACCAGCAGCTCGTTTGTTTTCGATGATGATTTCTTCAACTTCCATGTTGAAGTGTATCTTCCCGCCCAATTCGTTAAACAGCCGCTCCAAACCGCGCACAACCGCCCCGGTGCCGCCCATGGCATAGTGCACGCCCCATTTCCGTTCAAACTGAACGATCAGGGTGAAGATGGCCGGGGTGTCAAAGGGGTTACCGCCGATCAACAAGGGATGGAATGAGAACACTCGACGCAGAAAGGGATCGCGGATATAACGGGCAGCAAATAGATACGCCCCGGTAAATGCTTGCAAACGCATCACCCCCGGCATGATCTTCATCATGTCATCAATCTTATAGAAGGATTTATCCGTGTAGGGATGAAACAATTCGAAAATCTTGCGAGTGTGCCGGTCAAACTTTCGGTAGCCTTCGACATCCCGTGGACTGATGCGCCCAATTTCCTGTAAGAAATCATCCAGTTGGTGATAATAATCAAAATGATTACCGTGATGATCAAAGATGCGGTAAAACGGGTCCAGCGGCACCAGCGTAAAATAATCCTCGCGCTTTTTGCCAGTGCCTTCAAAAAGCTCATCAAACATGTATGGGGCGGTGATGACGGTTGGACCGCCATCGAACTTAAACCCGTTGACTTCATACTGGTAACCCCTGCCCCCAGGTTTATCACGTTTTTCGAAAATTTCAACCTCGTAACCCCTGGCTGCCAGCCGAATGGCTGCGCCCATGCCCCCAAACCCACTGCCAATCACAATGATACGCTTGCGCATGACAAATCCCTCCCAGATATATTAAGAAATTGATTAAATAATTATTCTGTTAACAATTTATGTGCCGCCGCTGATTGATGCCAGATGCCAGGGATTTTCTTGAGCTTTTTTAATCCGCTGACTGACGCACGTTGTGTAAAGACATTATAATCGTTTTTTTCGATTTCACACAGGATTTCCTGGTATAGGTCAGCGGCAGCTGCGATAGCAAACCGACCATCGCGGTTGAGGTAACCAATCCCGGGTTTGGCTTGTGCATATAAGCGGCGGTTGCGTTCAATCTGGAAGCGCATAAATGCCCGCCAGTTTTCTGTAACCCGTCCTTCTTCAAGGTCATCATAGGTTAGATGGAAGGTTTCCAGTTCTGATTTTGGCAGATAGACCCGCCCATTTCGCCAATCCTCACCGACATCGCGCAAGATGTTGGTGAGCTGGAGGGCAACACCCAACCGGATGGCGTAGGGATAGGCTTTATTGTCTGAAAAGCCGATGATGTGCATGGACATTAACCCAACCGTGCTGGCCACGCCATAGCAATACTTGGTCAGCTCTTCAAAGTCATCATAGCGGGTTTTGCTCAGGTCCTGTGCCACACCCTGGACCAGCTGCTGACTGTATTCCCAAGGGATCTTGTAGCGGGTGCGAGTATTCGCCCAGGCCAAGGCAATTAATTCATTATTTCCAGGCTGTGAACCAAGCGAGGGTTGCCGCCATAATGTCAGCAAGTCCCGTGGGTCCTTCTGATCGCGATCCATAAAGTCATCGGTAATGCGGCAGAAAGCGTATAAGGCGCGCACAGCTCGCCGTTTTTCAATTGGCAGTAATGCGGAAGCAACATAAAATGTTTTAGAGTTCTCTTTGGTGATGTCATCAGCCAGTTGATAGGCTTGGCCTAACAATTGGGATTGGTATTCAGTCGTTATCGTTGCTTGCAGCTTGTCTTCAACTGTCTGCAAAGCTAACTGGTATAAGGGTTTTTCCCATTCATAAATAAATTCGGACATTCTCTATCTCCATTATTAGTCTTAATAATATCATAATGTTGAAAGATAGATAATAAAACTATTTGTATAAAGTTTATCATGATTGGATAATTTTTGATGATTGCCACACGATTTCCCCCTCCCCACTTGATTGACGAATCAAATTTTCTGTGCTATCCTGAATTTAGGTTAGGCTAAATATTAAGGCCTTCCCATGAGGAACGCATGCCACAGGAATTAAGCGCCAATATCCAAGACTACCTCAAACGTATCTACGAGGTCACCAGCAGCGGTGGTAAAGCAACGACCAACCAGCTGGCAGAAAACCTGGGGATCTCCCCTGCATCTGTCACGAATATGCTGCAGAAATTATCCAAGACGCAGCCAGCATATGTCACTTACCAGAAGCACCAAGGTGTTCAGCTTACCGAAGCAGGCCGGCGTGCTGCCTTGAAAATCATCCGCCGCCATCGATTGATCGAGCACTACCTGGTGGAAAAACTGGGGTATACCTGGGATGAAGTTCACCAGGAAGCCGAAATCCTTGAACATGCCATGTCACCGCTGTTAGAACGCCGTATGGATGCTGCCCTTGGCTTCCCGGATTTTGACCCCCACGGCGACCCGATCCCCAATGCTGACCTGGTGGTTCCCAGGGTCGAGCAAATCACCATGAACAACCTGGATGTCGGCAGGTCTGGTCGGATCACGCGGGTACCCCATCAAGATTCCCAGGTACTGCGTTTTTTAGGTAATAGCGGATTGCGGCCTGGGGTTCGCATCAAATTGCTCGCCCGCACACCCTATGATCAGACCATGCGGGTCCTGATCCAGGAGTCGGGTGAAGAAGTCATTATTGGCCCCAGCTTGGCTGCGAAAATCTTCCTCTCCCCTGACCATGTGTGATCTACTGCCAATCAAACGATCCAAATCACAGGCTCAGCGTTTCTATGATCGCATCAGCGGGATTTACGATCTCCTCACATCCAGCGAAAAGCCGCTGATCAAACAGGGCCTTCAACTGCTGGCAGTTCAACCCGGGGAGCATGTGCTTGAGATCGGCTGTGGTACCGGCTCAGCTTTAAATTGGATCCACGAGAACGCTCCGTCACCAGCAGGTGTGATAGGATTGGATTTGTCCTACCAAATGCTGCTGAAGAGTCAGCAAAAGACCAGCGGTGTACATCCAACTCCATTGCACATACAGGGGGACGGTGTCAAACTGCCCATCCCAAATGCTGTGTTTGATGCTGTCTTCATGTCCTTCACATTGGAGCTTTTTTCAGAAGCTGACATTTCAACCCTCCTGGGTGAATGCCGCCGGGTGCTGAAATCCAGGGGGCGCCTGGTGATCGTTTCTTTGGCTGATACCCCGCGCACCCTCCCATTACGGCTCTATGAACTTGCTCACCGGTTGTTCCCTGTGGCGGTCGATTGTCGGCCGATCCCCCTGTTAGACCTGCTGGGTTCACACGGGTTTGAGGTCAAAACGGCGATCAAGGAACGCAACTGGGGACTGCCAGTTCACCTCACCCGGAGTGAGACTAATCATGATCAAGACAGAAAAAGAGATCAGCTGACACATAATGCCTGAGCTTCCCGAAGTCGAAACCATTATTCGCCGGCTCAGAAACGGTACAGGAGATCTGCCCAGTGTTTGTGACCAGGTGATTACGGCCGCTGAGGTCACCTGGGACCGCATCATCGCCGCCCCGAATGTTACTGGATTCAAGCAAAGCCTTATTGGAAAGGTGATCCATGACGCCCGCAGACGGGGTAAATACCTGCACTTCTCCCTTAACGACGGGCACCTGATCGGCCACCTGCGCATGAGCGGTGACATGCGCATGGAAGGACGCTTTACCCAAGACGGCAGCAACCGGCCTGTTGAACCCTATGACCGTGTGATCCTGGACTTTGAGTCACCCTACCGTTTGGTCTTCAGCAATATCCGCAAATTCGGGCGCATGTGGTACGTGGAAGACCCAGGGGAAGTCTTTGGCAAGCTGGGACCAGAACCCCTTGACCCAACCTTCACCAGCAAAAACCTATACGAAATTTTGCTGGCTCACAGCCGCCAGATCAAACCACTATTGATGGACCAGACCTTTATCGCCGGACTGGGCAATATCTACACCGACGAAGCCCTCTTCCGTGCCCGTTTACACCCGCTGCGCAGATCGGATACCCTTTCTGCCACTGAGGCTGCAGAACTGCATCAAGCCATCCAGGGTGTATTAAAGGAAGGCATCCGCCGCTTTGGCGCCAGCCTGGACTGGATCTACCGCGGCGGCGAGTTTCAAAACGATTTCAACGTGTACGGTAAAGCTGGGGAGCCCTGCCCTTCTTGTGGAAGAGCCATTGAGAAGATCAGTGTTGGTCAGCGTGGGACGCATTTTTGCCCCCGCTGCCAATCACCGGGGATAACCTGATCAGCCATTAACCCAAACAAGGCATCCCATTTTAGCAATGCCTTGCTTCAACACCTTTTAATATCTGGCTACAGGCGTAAGGACGGTTTAGTCAATCCCAGGTTATCCCACCACCAGCGCACCGTATCGGCGATACTGCTCGCCAGTGACCGAGCCTTGTAACCCAGCTCCGAATTCGCCTTATCCGAGCGAATATCCGAGTTGCTGACCACCGTCTCAAGCGCATAACGTGTGATCCTTGGCTTCGTTTTGGTCAGCTTATAATACCATTCTGCCATCGGCGCAATGATCATCACAATTGGCAAGGGGAAATTAATCACCGGTGTTTCTTTTCCCGTAACCTTCTGCACCAGGTCATGCAGCAGTTTCAATTCGATCCGCTCTCCGCCCAGGATATAAGCTTCACCAGGCTGTCCGTACTCCCGCGCCAGGATCTGCCCAAGGGCAACATCACGCACATCGACAAAGTCAAAGGCACCTTGCACCAGGAAATGAATCCGCTTTTGCATGAAAGACAGGATCAACTCGCCAACTTCTGAACGCCGATAATCGTAGGGTCCGGTCACACCCGTTGGGCACAGGATGGTGGTGTTCAAGCCGTCCCGCGCTGCCTGCTGCACAAATAACGAAGCCTGTGCCTTGGTGCGGTCATAGGGGCCGGCCGGATTATGCGGGTCGAAAGCCAGTTTTTCAGTGATCGGCACCCCGATTGGCGGTCGTTCCAGGGCATGAATCGAGCTGGTGTAGACCAGTTTCTGGATTTTGGATTCCTTGGCAGCTTCGATCACATTGCGGGTGCCATCCACATTGACCGCCTGCAGCAAGTGGGCTTTATCCTCGGTGATCGAAACCAGGGCAGCCAGGTGAAAAACGACATCCACATCCCGCATGGCTGCCCGCAGGGAATCGATGTTGAGCACATTCCCGTCAACGCGTTCTACAGGCAACCCCTTCAGAGAGTCGGTGTCTTCTCCAGGCAGGATCAAAGCCCGCACCCCTTCGCCACGAGCTAGTAGTTCCCGCACCAAAACGTTCCCCAAATGTCCGGCAGCACCGGTGACTAAATTCATGATTGGCTCCTGAGACCATTAATCAACATATGAATGCCCTGCTGGGTGACGTCGTGCCATTGGGCACCGCCTGGTTCAAAGGTGGCTTGCAGCAGCAGTCCCATCACCATGGCAGTTAAGTTACGGGCAGCCGTTTCTGGATCGACAGAGGGATCAAATGACCCTTCATCAATGCCGGTTTGCATCAACCGGGTAAAGTAATCCAGGTAGCGCTGGTATGGTGCGACGGCCTTCTCCCACACGGAGGGCTGCCGGCTGGCTTGGGTCCAAAACTCCAACAAGATCGGGAAGCCACCCTCCAGGGCGGCAAATAAACTACCGGAAATCTTCCCCATTTGATCCAGTGCCTGTGGGACGTTCTGCGCTGTTTCACCGACAGATTCAAACAACCCCGTCACATTGCCTAACCAGGATTCCATCAGCGCCAGGAATAGCTCCTGCTTGGAAGGAAAATGGTGGTAAAAAGCCCCTTTGCTGACCTGTGCTCGCTGGCAGATTTGGGCCACACTGGTGGCATCGTAGCCATTTTGCGAAAACAGCTCAAGGGAAGTCTGCAAGATGGTGTTGCGGGTATCAATCCCGCGGGGATGGTT
>SLIC01000068.1 GCA_007135845.1 Candidatus Brevefilum sp. | reverse complement strand
GCCGGCAGATGCTGATCGATCCCCTCCGTCACCACCCGGGCGCCGTTATGACCCAGTGTCACCACCAGGTTTTTAACACCCCATTCAAGTATTTTTTGAATCCCGTTTTCCAAAGTTGCTTCACCTGAGAGGACAGCCAGCTCATTTTGGTTGGGAGTGATCACATCAATCTTTGCCAATAGGGCTGTTGGCAGGGGTTGCGCCGGAGCCGGGTTTAATACCACGGGCACATTGTAGGCTTTAGCCAGCTCGACCGCTGCCGTAACGACTTCCACAGGCGTTTCAAGCTGGAGCAAGAGCAAATCGGCCTCACGCATCAGCTCTCGGGCTTTGTTGATGTCCTCAACCGAGAGGTTTTTATTGGCCCCTGATGCCACCACGATCATATTCTCGCCATCAGCCGCCACGGCAATCATCGCAATCCCGCTCGATGCGCTGGAGTCCTTGGTCACACGGGTGGTTTTAACCTTATTTTCTAATAAGCCATGGATGAGGGTGTTCCCAAAATCATCATTGCCCACACGTCCCACCATGGTGACGTCACCCCCCATACGGGCGGCTGCCACAGCCTGGTTGGCACCTTTGCCTCCGGGGAAGGTCGTAAATTCGCCCCCCAGCACTGTTTCTCCTGGTGCAGGGGCATGGGGCACTCGCACGACCAGGTCCATATTAATACTGCCAACAACAAGTATTTTTGCCATTTGTCCTTCTTTCTAGCTAAACGCTATCATCATCACCTGCAAAAACCGTTAGGCATCCTCCACGGGGTCATCCTCATCACCCGGAAGCGCAACCTCATTACCCGGTATCCAAGTATCCTTGGGTCTAGGAGTATCATCCAAGCCATCCTGTGTCGAGGGCTCATCGTCCATTGGTCTGGCGGGTTCAACCTCGGTCTGATTATCAGACCTGCGAATCGTGATGATCGGTTCGTCCTCATCAAGGGCGAAATCAAGCAAATCTGGTGGTTTGACACTTTCAGCTGGAATCGGGTCAGGCTCGGGTTGGCTGCTTGCCAGCCAGATCCCAACGATAATGCCTAACAAACCCCAAAACATCATATATCGGGCGTAAGGCAGGTTTAAGATCGGTCGGTCTAGCTGGTTAAAGGTGTGAACATTGTTGGTAGTGACCGAGGTAACACCCGACAGCCAAAATTGCGAGAACAACCAGGGCTCGTCGATCGTGTACACATTCACCCCCAGCCGCTCTTCCCGGTAGGCGCGGATCTGGCGGGTGGTGATACCGGTATCGACGTTGATGATCTGATAAGTTTGCTCAACCAGCGCTTCAACAGAAGGGAGATTGGTGCTGGAAACGCCAGCCACCCGGGCCATTTGTGGTGCCCGCTCCCGCAGGACGGTTAACTGCTCCTGGTCAACCAGAAACCAGACACTGCTGTTCAGCCCCGAGGCAATACAATCATCCAGTACAATCTCGAAAAAGTCCTCATAATGGGGATGGTCAACCGGTGGTGGACGCATATCGAACAGGATCACCATTCCTTTTTCACCCACAACCTCAAGTGCTTCTGCCAGAGTAGGGATTGCCTGACCCTGGTTGATACTCAGCTGGGATTGAGAAACGAATCCGGCTTCGATCCTGCCAAAGGGGTCCTTCTGGATGAACCACAAACCGGCATTGAGGGACTTAAGCTCTTCCAGGGTAAAGCTCGATGCTGCGTCGTTAACCCGCTGCGGAAAAACTTCGGCGATATTTGTCGTGCGCGCCAGGGTCTCGTCGTGCATCAAAAAAGGCACCCCATCCAGGCTGATGCGCACGTCCGTCTCAAAACCCAGGGCCTGATGAACGGCAGCCAGCTCAGCCGACGCCAGGGTATTCTCCGGGGCGAGCATGGATGCTCCGCGATGGGCAATCAGCGCGGGCTTGGTGGGCAGATCACCAGGGTAAGCCCAGCCAGGCGGAAAGAGGGCCGGGATCAGCCACAGCCCAACCAGAGCCATCAAAGCCAGGGTAATGCCTGCCTTCCAGGGCCAGCGACGCTGAGCACCGACCATACCAACTCGCAAGGTGAGGATCAACTTTCGCAGCCAAACTGCTGCTAAAAGAAACAACAGTGTGTCACCCACCAGGCGAGTCAGGTCTAACAGGTAGCGTACCACCCCCATCTGGCTGGGGTCCTGTTGGAAAATTATGATAAAAGCGGCATAGAATCCCACCAGGAACAGCGGCCAGGCAATGAAAAAGAATATGTCGGGGATGGCCGGATGCCAGGCACCTTTCTTAACAGCCATTCGTAAACCAAAAAAGCGGAACAGCGTCAGCAGGAATAAAGCTGCTGTCAGGATCATCACAAGCGTGACGTAGGGCAATGAAAAGCCAATTACATCAGCCAGGAACACATCAACACTACTGCGGAAGCCCCCCATAGCAAACCCGTACACCAGGAAAAACAAACTGTGCAGCAAGCAAATCAAGGCAGCAAAATAATGCAGTTTGATCTTGAGGTGAGTCCCATTCCGCTTTTTCTCCGTCATAAGCAAAAAACTCCAATCCCCTAAAGTGACATCACTATCATTATAGCTAAGAAACGGTGAATGGTGAGGGATGAATAAGAATTAGGCGATTAGGAACCAGGTAGTAGGAATTAGTGACCATTGTGTCGTCCTGAATAACATTGAGTAGGAAGTCGGCTGAGTTTAGAAACTGCATTCAAATCTCTAAGATTTAAGTTCTAAGTTCTTTGAGCTTTCAACCTTCACCTTCTAACTGGAACAAAAGCAAATCCTAACCCGTCTATCTAACACAAAGCAACCCAACACAATTAACGGAGGAAACCATGATTAAACAACTGACGCTTGTGGCCATGATTATACTGATGGCTCTAACCGCTTGTGGACCCAGTCAGCTTGAGGCACTGGATACACAAATGCTGATGGGCGACCGGGAGTCGATCACTCATCTACGCATGCTGGATGGCAACACCGGCGAGATGCGAATTTCCGCACCTGGCCCAGAGCTGACAGCGGCGCTGGATTTCATCGATTCAATTGAAACCCAACGAGAAACTGAACAGGAACCGCGCTCAGGTTATCTTTATTGGATCGCCGGGTATCGAGATGGCGAAGAGGTCTTTCGAGTGCAGTTTGGCGGGGAAATCGTCAATGTTGAAGGCGTTCAATACCGTTCAGACCGCAACCTGGCAGCTGAGCTGGATGAGCTTTATGCAAGTGTTCCCTACGGTGTGCTGCTGGATATGGCGATGGCAGACCAGGCTGCAGAACTGGGGATCGGGGCAGATGAAGTGATCCCCATATCGGTTGAAGAACACACCTTCCCGGATACCAGCCTGGGCGTACCGGAGGAAGATATGATGTATGCCCCGGTGCTCACAGAAGGTTACATTATGACCCTGTCTGCAGCAGGTGAAACCTATGTCTACCACGGCGCGGACTCAACCATCGTGAGGGCTGAGTAGAACCCAGCAAAATCATTGGGACCAGGTCCTTTCGCACAACCTGATTATATGAAAATGTGCCTTCAGAAATTGAGTGCACATTTTTTACAGTTTGACAAAAAGTGAAAGAAACCAAACATCAAGAAACATGAATCTTTTCTTACATCAAGAACACAATTAATGTCACCTGTGTTCATTGTTATAAAGATATCCTTCAAAAGAGGAAGGATTTTATCATTTCATTGATCCTGCGCGAGCTCAACGCAGCCATAACCAAAAAACCTGCACGCCCAACAGGATAATCACCATGCCGCCAATAACCATCGGCAGCCCGACTCGCAGGAAATCCCGGGCAGTATACTCCCCCGGGCTCATCACCATCACATTGACCGGGCTGGCAAAAGGCGTTATGAAGGTCAGCGAAGCACTTAAAGCAATCATCATTACGGCTGCCTGCGGGTTGAAGCCCAGTGTACGGGCGATGGTCAGGGCAAAGGGGGCGATTAATAAGACCGAAACTGGCGCACCAATAAATTGTGTCAATAACGTCGTAATCACACCCAGAATACCCAAAATCAAGATCGGCTGCAGGGTAGTGCCTTGTGGAAAAAGCGTCTGAATGACCGTATCCGCCAACCCGGAAGACTGGATCGCCAAACTGAGGGACCACATCCCCGACACCTGGAAGATCACGCGCCAATCAATCGCCTGGTAGGCTTCATTTACAGACAGGGTGCGGGTGAACAGCATCAACACCGCGCCAATCATCACCGCCAGGTGGATTGGCAGGATATTGGCGATCGCCAGTATCAATGCCAGCATTGTGATACCGAGGGTCAGCCAGCGTTTGCCATGCCGCAGGGGCACATCCGGGTCTTCATTCATTACAATCCAATCACGCTCAGTGGGGAGCGCCTTCAACCGGTCAGGACGCCCATGCACCAGCAGCGCATCACCGAAGTTGAGCGGCGTGGTGCCCACGTTCTCGAGGATGGGTTTCCCCTCACGCCAGATTCCCAGCACATTCAAACCATATTTTTCTCGGAAATTGGCTTCCTGGACTGTCCTACCAACCGCAGATGCATGAGGCGCCAACACCACTTCCGCCAGGGTAGCTGTCTGGCTTTTTAGGTCTGCATCAGCGGGCAGGCCAGGCTCGATCGCCAACCCTAACGTGTCAAGTTGTTCAGGATCGGTCTCACCCTGGACCATGAGGATATCTCCAGCAAACAATTCCGTCTGGCTGTCGGGTGCCAGGATGAGCTTGCCTGAGCGGATAATGCCAACAATACTTAATCCGGTCCGGTTTGCCCAATCTGCATCCCGGATGGAGCGGTCTGCCATGGGTGATCCAGATAAGATGGTCACATGTCCCAGGTTTTCTTTAAGCTGATACAGGTCAATCAAGTTCATTCGTAATGATTCGCTGGCAAGCTGACTTCTCTGATCAGGCTTAAGCAGCTGACCACCCCAACGATACACAAGGACGATGGCCCACAGGGCCAACGGCAAACCGACCAGCAAAAAATCTGTGAAGCGAAAGGATGGTAAACCCGCATTGAGCAGGATCTCATTGGCAACCACATTCCAGGAGGATAAAAACGCTGCTGAGCCGCCGACCGTCACACCAAATGCCAGAGGCAGGAGCAGGATGGATGGATTGAAACGGG
Source organism: Candidatus Brevefilum sp. (assembly GCA_007135845.1). Next base: position 2,701 of record SLIC01000068.1, on the reverse strand, counting down.
ATCGGCGGCTGAGCCCCATCACGGCCGGCATCAATATCCCGGCGGCAATGATGGGATTGAGGATCTGGCTGGAGAGGGCTGATACAGCCAGGATGACTGCCTGGGTACGCCGTTCATCTTCACCACACATTTTGATCAACCATCCCATAATCCGGTTGGAAAGCCCGGTCAGTGAGAGGGCCTCTGAGATAATGGCAACCGCAATGATCGTGATCACAATCGAGCTGCTGAATCCTGAAAAGAGCTTATCAATGCCCACCACTCCCGTCACACCCAGGGTGACCATTACAAACAATGCCACCACATCCGAGCGGAAGGTCTCCCGGAGCAATAGGATCATCATCACCAGGATGACGATCAATGTGATTGTTTCATGTGTCAATGACATAAACCAGCCTTTTTACAAATACACAGCATCCCTTTCCAGATTATACCTGAGAGGGGATGGCGGCTAATAGCTGATAGCTAATAGCTCGTAGCTGGTAGCTCATGGCTCATAGCTGAAAGGTGAAAGCTCAAAGGGGAAAGGTCAAAGGTGAAAGGTGAAAGGTAAAACTCAAACCGGAAACATTCGATTGATAACCATTCACAGTTTAGCGCTCAGTTTCCTTTTAAGGAACCATTCAGCGCGCAGCCTCCCCGAAGCAAAGCGGAGCGGGACCATTCACCATTCACAATTCTCAATTCACAAATCTCAATTCACCATCCCTTCCAAGTTATAATCAATAGCACAACCCTGAAAATCAAGGAGCATTCCATGGCCCACAACCCACATCTCATTCAGCAATTTTCCAGCCTGGTCAGGTCTGAAAATGGGTTTGTCTATCGAGACCTTAACAAAAATGGTGTCCTGGATGTTTACGAAGACCCCCGGCAGCCGGTTAAAGCGCGGGTCGAAGACCTGCTGGGTCAGATGACGTTGCAGGAAAAAGCCGGCGCGCTCTTCATCAGCGGTACTGCAGTCAACGAGGATGGATCATTGGATGATAGTCCCTATACCGCACAATTCGGTATGGCAGCAAAAACACAGGTGGAAGTCCTCCTGTTAAACCATTTCAACCTGTGGGAAATACCTGGTGCATCAATCGTGGCACAGTGGCACAATCTTCTCCAGCAGTTCGCTGAAGGGACTCGGCTGGGTATCCCGGTGACGATTGCCTCTGACCCACGCAATCACTTCAGCCAGTCGATTTTCGAGATGCAGGCCAAGGATTTCTCACAGTGGTGTCAGCCCCTTGGTATGGGTGCCATCGCAGACGCACAACTGGTGCGCCAGTTTGCAGATATTGTCAGACAGGAATACCTGGCCGTTGGGTTCCGGATTGCGCTCCATCCCCAGATTGACCTGGCAACCGAGCCGCGCTGGCCGCGCATCAACGGCACCTTCGGCGAGGATGCCCACCTCACCGCCCACCTGGTAACCGCCTATATTGCCGGTCTCCAGGGAGAAAGGCTTGGACCCCAAAGTGTGGCCTGTATGACCAAGCACTTCCCGGGCGGAGGACCTCAAGCAGAAGGGCTTGATCCCCACTTTGCGATTCAAAAAGGTCAGGTCTACCCCGGGGACAACTTCGACTACCACCTGATCCCCTTTAAAGCTGCCATTGCTGCCAACACTGCCGCCATCATGCCCTATTACGGCATCCCCATTGACCAGACAGATGAGAACGTAGCAATGGCTTTCAATAAAACGATCATCACCACACTGCTGCGGGAACAACTCGGTTATGATGGGCTGGTGTGCACCGATTGGGGATTGGTCACCGACCTGGTGACACCCGAGTTCACCTGGCCGGCCCGCGCCTGGGGTGTGGAACACCTGGATGAAGTTGAACGCGTTGCCAAGATCCTCAATGCCGGTGTTGATATGTTTGGCGGGGAAAGCTGCCCGCAGTTCATCATCCAGGCAGTCGAGGCTGGCATGGTGCCGATTGCACGTGTTGACCAGGCCGTGCGGCGAGTGCTGCGCCTCAAATTTGCGTTGGGCTTATTCGACAACCCCTTCAGTGACCCTGAGCTTATCTTCCAGGTGTTTGGGAATCCCGACCCAAAAGCAGCCAGCCTGGCTTCCCAATCGCGGGCGATGACCCTCTTGAAAAACAACAATCATATCCTGCCCTTAGATGGAACTGAGAAAGTTTATGTAGAAAACATTGCACCAGATGTCGCCCAGGACTATGCTGAACTGGTATCAACACCAGAAGAGGCTGACCTGGTCATTCTGCGGTTGAGCACCCCGTGGACACCCGCTGATGTCGAAGTCCCCTTTGGGCGCAGTTTTCACCATGGCGACCTGGACTTCAAAGGCGAGGAAAAAGCCGCCATTTTACGCCTGCTAAAGGCGAAGCCCACCATCGTGGTGATTGAGTTGGACCGCCCAGCCGTCATCCCAGAGATCAACGCGGCGGCAGCCGCACTGCTGGGTGAATACGGTGCGACCGATCAAGCCGTGTTGAATGTGATCTTTGGCAAAGCCGCCCCAGAGGGCAAACTGCCCTTTGAACTGCCCTCCTCAATGGACGCCGTCCGCGCACAGCGCTCCGATGTCCCCTCAGACTCAAAGGACCCTTTATATCCCCGTGGGTATGGACTAAGTTTTTAGGAAAGTTCGTGAATAGTAAGTTGTGAATAGTGAATGGTTCAAAATTTTTCCCATTGATCTTGTGGAAAACTGAAAACATTCAATTATGTGGGTATCCCG
>SLIC01000102.1 GCA_007135845.1 Candidatus Brevefilum sp. | reverse complement strand
TGGCTCAGAAAAGCAACCGGGTCAAAATACCAAACGCTGACAGGTGCCATGCTGGTCTATAAATTCCTCTCCATGCTTTCCTTTTTCATACTTTTCACCATCTCGATCCTGTTTTTTCATCACAACCTCAGGACCGTATTACTGCCTTATGCTGTGGGTATCGGGGTGATCCTGGTGCTTGTGGTCGTGTTCTCCCAGCAAATCCTTTCAGAAGGCGCTTGGAAGAAAGAAGCGCATTTTGCAGTGATCAAAAAACTACCCTTTTTAAGGAAGGGGCTTGCATTTGTAACTGAGGCACTTCAAACCATCAAACATAACATAAACCGCAAACAGATTGTCATGCTCATGCTTGTTTGGCTGCTGATCTGGTTCATTTACCCCATCAAGCTGCTGATCATTACACAAACCCTCGGTGTGAATCTACCCTTTTTCTCGATCACTGCGGTACTGTTCAGCAGCTATCTTGTCAGCATGCTGCCCATTACACCCGGTGGATTGGGCACCTTTGAGAGTAGTCTCATCCTGCTTCTCAGCAGTTTATCCATCACAACACAACAGGCGACGGGCGTCGTTTTTTCCCTGAGACTGTTTACTTATTGGCTGCCACTCCTGCTGACCGGCTTGTGTGCCCTGTTTTTATTTCTCAGCAACAGCAAAGACATCCAGTCTGCGCCGAACACTGCGGGGATTAACCAGCAAAAAGCCCGGTCAGGATAAGTCGCCAACCAAGAGGCTTTCAAGGTTAAGGGTTACACCAGTTATTTGTGATGGCCCCGCCGCCACAAAAAACCCCCTGGACCCCACCAGCATGTCTGCCTGAGTAGAAACATGTAAAGTATAATAATCGTGACGATGATGACGGATAAAACGAATTTATCACAGAGTGAAGAAATGTACCTGCTGGCTATCATGCAGGCATGTGAGTATTGCACGGATACTCCCATACCCATTCCCGATATTGCTGAAAGCCTCAATGTGCAACCGGTATCTGTCAACCAAATGGTGAAAAAGCTGGCAAATGAAGGATTGGTAAAGTACCTGCCCTATAAAGGCGTTCAGCTCACAACGGAAGGCACCATCATCGCGACAAAAATCTTACGCCATCGCCGCTTGTGGGAAATTTTCTTAGTCAAGCACCTGCACCTGGACCTTGATCAAGCTGATGCTATTGCCTGTCATATTGAACATTATACAACAGAAAAAATGGGCCAACGCTTGTCTGAATTACTTGATCATCCAAGTGTTTGCTATCACGGTAAGCCCATCCCTGACCTGGAAGGGAATCAGCCTCGGCTCAATCTGAGCATCCCACTTGCCCAATTGGAACTCGGGCAGGCTGCCCCCATTATGAAAATAAATACCGACGAGATCACATCCAGGTATTTAAACAAAGAGGGCTTGCGCCCCGGCGTAAGGGTTAAATTAATGGCCGTTGGCAGCAAAGGTGATTTTTTATTGGACTCCGACGATGGACGACTTCAGATCACGAACGCGCTGGCTGAAGAGATTCTGGTCTCCAACCCCAATATTTCAACTTCCTATTAAGAGAACTCTGACGGCTTATTCCATTATTGGATGATCTACTGGTTAAAGAATTTTTAAATTCAAACAAAACCCAATTGCTTAATCAGGATTGGGTTTGTGTAGCGCTTCCGCTGTTACACCCCTCGAATCCTTGGCAGGGTGGGCAGTTATAATTATCATTGGGTTACGGATATTTCCATTGGTTTGTTGATTCCCTGGGTAATATTGTGTTGTCATAGTATGTTGTTTATGGTGCCCAAGTTGGGCGGGAACCACCGACCACGAGTACATCAAATTCACCAGTGAAAACATCCAGCAGATGAATTTCATGGGCAAAGCCCTGGTCAACTCGAACCTGTACTTCGTAAAGTAAATGCCGGCTGTCTGGTGTCCAGAGAAACTCTCGATGGTAGATCGCAGAATGCGATGTGGCTGGTTTAGGTTCGCTTTTATCAGGCTGCATCAACCAGACCTGGGATGAACGGGAGCCATCTACGCCGTCTTGTATGATGCGGTTAAATGCAATCCAATTCCCGTCTGGTGACCAGGATGGGTTATTGTCATTAGCAGTTGGATCGGCATCCAACCAGGTCAGGGTTTCAGTTGTCAGATCGTAATAAACCAGCAAATTTTGATACATCCCTTGATCTTCTCTGACATTAGCAAGAAAGACCCGATCACTGTCAGGAGACCAGGTTGGTGGCATGCCGGTTAGTGAAGGTATGCTGTGGCGTTGACCCGTTTCGAGGTGGAAAATCTGCATCATCATGGGAGAAATACTAAAATAGCTTAGGTACCTGCCGTCCGGCGAAAAACGGGGGTTGACCCCTGGCAGTTGTGCATCTTGAAACAGGGGCTCTGTTTGTTGACTGTCGATGTCCAGCCACCAAATGGATGGATAAAATGGTTCGTAAGCTAAGAAGTTGTCCAGACTAGGAAAATCCTGCCTCTGGTAGAGAATTCCCGTTGCATCTTCCAGCCAGGTTGGGTTTGCGCAGATGGCATCGACACAATCAAGGAGCACCACTGTTTCCCCCGTGAGCAAATTTAACAGCCAGATGCTTGAATTCAGCTGCTCAACAGTGGTGTAGAGTACTTCAGGCGTTGTCGGAGAAACAAAAAAGTTACGGATGCCGCTATCGTCCACGGTTAATTGCTCTGGTGTTTGGTCATTGACTGAAATACGGAACAGTTGATCTAGTCCTGCTTGGTCTTTTTTCAGGTAAAGGATGCTGGCGTCTTCAAGTGTGAACGCCCTGGTGGGTTGCTCATTTACAGGACGTGGTTGATATGAGGTGCCGTCTAAAAAATTAGGTGCGGCGGTCAATGTCAGTATGGACCCTACTCCGACCAGGACAATGGCACTCATCAATGGGGCATATTTTGCGATCTGATCAAACCACTGTAAGCGTTGAAAAAGCCTTTTCCCTTGCATAATTAACAAACCGATGACAATCAAAGTGAGTGCCATTCCGAGGCTGAAGGCAGCAATCATTGATAGACCAAATAAAATTTGGTTGACAGCCACAGAGATCAGCAGGATGGCAATCGCATTGGGACAGGGGATCAGCCCGCTGCTGATACCCAGTGCGATTAACGATCGCCATTGGATGGCATTCGCCTCGTCAGTATCGAACCGCCTTTTGGGAATGACCCCGAATTTTTTTGGATCGTGTGAATGGGTGGGTCCGTCTTCTCTGATCGGCTGGTTGATGAGAATTGCCTGTTTACCATTTTGAACCCTTTTTATCTTAATGTCAGAATCTTCTTTTTTCTGCTTTTGTTTCTGGGAGTGAAAATACCGCCAACGATTAATCACCAGTATCAAGCCCAGGATGAGTATCAGCAACCCGGAAAGGAGTTCCAAAACCGGGAAGATTTCCAGCAAGACCAGGTTTTGAGCAGCGATTAAGGCGAGCAATCCAAGCGTAAAAACGGTGCCGGTGTGGGTAATGGAGACAATCAAACCCAGGGCAACAGCATGGATCGGCAAGCCCTGTGTGCCGACCAGGTAAGCAGCAACCACAGTTTTGCCATGTCCTGGGCTGAGGGCATGCATGATGCCTAAAAGGATCGCGATCAATAACACCAGCAAGACATAGGGCGCAGAGGATTGATTGTCCAGGAAGAAATTCATCAATAAGGCCCCGGCTGTGGTTGATCGTGCCGAATCAGGTTGCTGGTCGCCCAGTGCTGCACCGAGACCGAAATCACTGTCTTGCCATCGGATCATCGGTTGGCTGCTTTCCCAGGTGTTCAGGGTGTGGTCATCATCAAGGGATTGCTGTCCAACCTGGACGGTCAGTTCACCCCGGTTTTGTTGAGGGGGGTTAAACCCAATGGGACTCTCACTTTTGATCGAAAACCAGTGGACGCTGTTGGCAGGCACATAACTATTAATAAAATGGATCGTATGACTTTCAGAAAAATCCATATGCCAGGCCGCTGATAATTCGATCCGGATCGATTCTGAACCAGAATAAAACGACAGCTTATTTTCAGGCCATTCAACAGCTTCCACATCGAGGTCTAATTCAACCTGGTTGATTTCAAAATGGAAAAAATTGATGACGTATTCGCCCCAATCAGCAGCTTCCTGGTTTGATACACGGTCATCGCGGTTGAGATCTGCTTCATACCAGATGGCCTCAGCCAGCAAAGGTCCAGGGATCAGTTCCCAAATTATCTCAACCTGGTTTGGGGAGATTATGATGGTGTGATCATGAAAAAACTCGTCGGCAGGATGGGCTAAAATGTGTTGAGGTGTCAGCAACCATAACAGAATGGGGATGAAGCTCACCAGGTATTTAATAGTTTTTGACAATAATGTATTCATAAAAATCAAGATCAGACTTGTGATAATGATAGTCCTAAGATGGACTGGTTAGGAAGTCTTAATCCTACATTCACTTGCACTGAGCCCACATTTTACTCCACTGGATGCCATTTCGTAACAAAACTTGGAGTTATATGTCTGGGGCAGGGTCGCTTGCTATCGAGATAAACAACAATCACATTTAAAGATATCGAAGGTTTTTGATTTGCATCAGAATTAATGCATACTAACCAACTAGAAAGATAAGATGGTGAATATGAAACTGATATAAGTTAATTGGGTGTCAAGTGATTAGGGAAAGCATATCGGACTTTTTTTACCTGGCGGGAATAGATAGGTGGACTCACACAATCTTAAAAGCTCTATTCTGTTTCTCGCCCATAAACTGCCCTAAATGTAGTTTGCTAGAAAGGGATTTCTCAGTAGGAAAATGTTAGGCAGGTGGGTCACGCGGAGGGGTGTGGCCAGTCGCTGAGGGCTGCTTTGGCGGCTTGGTAGCCGATCTCGATGATCGGCTCGTAGGCCGCGAAGTCCATGATGTTAAAGGCGCCGATGTCGGGGCGGATCACCACATCAGCCAGCCGCTCCATATGCTGCATATTGGTAACGCCCCGGATTTCCTGGGCGCGGGTCAGGGAGCCCAGCAATGGGGGCACCGGCATAGCTGGTAAAAATGGATTGATGCGGCTCCACAGTACACGCCAGCCGTTGATGCTTGGTCCAAAGAAATAGGTGTTTTGACCCCGCTCCATAGGTGGGGAGGTGTTTGAGCCGATCACTGGGCCGCCATCGCAGCGCTCGACCATGATATCCACGGGGAAGTTGTTCATCGCGCCGCCATCAACCAAGACGTCCTCCCCATCAAGGATCGGTGAAAAAATGCCAGGAATGGCAATGCTGGCACGCACGGCTCGCCACAGGTAGCCTTCGTCATGAATCTTGGCATTTGCACAGGTCAGGTTGCTCGATACGCAGAAGTAGGGCCGCCATAGATCTTCAATCAAGTGCTCTCCTAGCGACTCTCGCATGACCCGGGTGACTTTTTTGGATGCCATCAAGGCACTGAAGGGCAGAGTATAGTCAAAGAGCTGTTGGGGGTTGGCAAACCGAGCTGCGATTTGGACAGCGTCTGCCAGGGGAACATCTGTGGCATACACACCGCCAACCAGCGAACCCATGCTGGTGCCGCCAATCAGATCGACCTCAATGCCGCGCTCTTCCAAAACCTGGAGCACACCGACATGGGCGAATCCTCGGGCAGCCCCACCACTCAGCACCAATCCGATAGCTTTGCCAGCCAGTCGGCGGGAGAGGCGTTTCAGGTGAGCTGTGTCGCCCATGCGAACGTGGTGGTGGGTGTGCAGGTCTCGTTTTTCAAGCCAGCGGGCGGTTCCTGAGGGCTGCTGGGTGCCCTCCGGGTGTAAAAGGACCAGTTCCTGGCGAACAGGCATTTCCCGCTGTTTAATGGCTTGCTCAATTGGTCCTGGTTGCGGGTCGGAACCTGCTTCACCCAGGATCAGCACACGGTCTGCCAGGGATAAACAACACTCGGTCCATGGGGTCCAATCCCTGTCGGTTGCGTAGAGGATAAAACGACAGCGGCTTTCTTGCTCGTTCAACCAGGCCGAAGTGATCAAACCTATGGGATCATCGCAGACTGCCTGGCTGGCACCCGGCTTGCCGATCGCATCATCCAGGCGTTCACTGTTCAGGGTCAGGGTTAAGCCATGATGAATTAATTGATCAGCCAATGCATCAGCAAACCGGGTCAGGGGGACATCCTGGGTGGTGGGCACGAGGACAATGTTGAGGGCTCTGGTTGGCTTGGACTCGTTGGCGTGCAATGAACGCTGCTGCCTTTTGATCACCATTCGGGTCAGGCGCAGGATCGCTTCGGGATGGCGTTCGCTGAGCTGTTGAAATACCGGCATGGTCATCTTCGCCAGGTGTGTTTCACGGATGGCCACAGCTGTGGCAGCCCGGGGTTCACCGCTCAAGAAGCCAAGCTCACCAACGACCTCACCTGGGGAGACCTCAGCGACAGTGTGTTCTGTGCCATCAGATGCCGTTGTGAGAATTCGTAGGCGGCCGTTGACGATGAGATACATTGTGTCTTGTTGGTCACCCTCGCTGAAGAGGATTTCACCGGCGTCGATTTCAACCCATTCCAGCTGGCGCAGCAGCCAGGACATGAGCTGATCATCCTGGATGCTAAAGATTTGTTTCAAAACAGCAACTATCTGGACTTCTCGCACCCGGCAGGTGATGGCGTGGTTAAACTCGTGAAACTCGTCAGGGTAGGTGAGCGACAGGTTTTCATACTGTTCACGAGAACAGTGGATCAGCTCGGCCTCTGTCAGGGCAATCACCGAGGCGCTGCGGGGTTGGCCGGTCAGCAGGGAAAGCTCACCCACAGGTGCCCCGGGACCCAGTTCCGCCAGCTGTGTTTGGGAACCATCCTGATGGGTTAGCTGTACGGACAAGCGCCCTTGCAAAACCAGGTACATCCCGTCCCCTGGATCACCTTGGTGGAAGAGGGCTTCCCCTTGTGCGAGGGTAACGGGTTCCGTATCCCCTTCCAGGAGGTGGCGCACAAAGGTGCTGCCGGCGCAGTATTGTTCAATGCGCGAGGCGATGGAACGGTCGTTTCGTGGTGATTGATCTGAAGTCTGGCCCATGGGTCGCTATTCCTTCTTTGCTTTCGATATAACCTGCCGGCCGATGAAGACATCCCGTGGTCTATTTTTAAGATGAAAGAGTGCGGCGGATCAAATCCGTGCTAATCAGCCTATCCTCGCCAGGGCAGGCATTATTACTATTTTACTATAAATTTTTATCCTACCAACCAAAGGGTTCGAAATGGGCAGCCAATTAATTATGTGTTAAAATTAAAATATTAGTAATTCAAAAAAACATGTTACAATATGGGTAGCGTTTGTTGTACGGCTGATCGAGGATAATTAGAAGTTGTTACGAAAAACGAACGCTCTCATGTTCCTACCAAAGGCGAGCTTTTCATTGGGACACATCACTTGGATGGGGGTTTTTTCTAGACTATAGCAGCCTTTCGGATACCTTTGGTGAGATTGCGGTTGCTAGTGCGAATAGGAATCCAATACTATGTACGCTGGCAAAACCATCGCTCCAGGCGGACAACAGCAGGATTGCCAGCTCGCCGGATGGGCAGACCCTGGTCTGACAGTCACAAGCCCGGATGAGTTGCCGAACCGCGCTGCAGTTCCAATGGCACTGCTGATCTGTGCCTTGCGGGTGATTCGCCGCCTGGCGGATCCCCGCCCCCCGCCCCCCGATGTTGCCAGAAAACAACTGGGAATGTTAAAAGTTGTGCTTCGCTGGGATCCTGGAGCCAAGCCGGTCCCAAATGGTTACGCTGAGGCTTACCGCCAGCAGTTCACCTTGCCTGCCCAATCAGCAGGAGGTGACGCTGGCGGTTTTTTATTTAATGTCTTTGCATAAAAGCTGG
>SLIC01000182.1 GCA_007135845.1 Candidatus Brevefilum sp. | reverse complement strand
CGACTGACGAAAAATATATTTATCACGCCGGTCCGATTGAGTTAAACGTTCGTACCCAACTTGTGACCTGTAATGATCGGCGAACGAAATTAACGCCCCGATTGGTAAAAATATTAAAGGTGTTGATGGAGAATAGTGGAGAAGTTGTTGGGCGCGACCCGTTGTTCACACAGATTTGGGAGACAGAATATACGGGAGATACTCGCACGCTTGATGTTCATATCAGTTGGCTTCGTAAAGCCATTGAAGAGGATCCTCGTAACCCGAGATATATCCGAACAGAGCGGGGGGTAGGTTACATTCTCGAAGTGTAAGGTTTCAAGAAAATAAAAATTATTATAGCACTTCTCTCGCCGGAGAACGCTTTTGCCTTCGGTGCGATGAGATAATATAATGGTTTGTAATGAAAATTGTTAACAGCTTAGATGGAACAATGCCTGACAAATATTATGCCTGAAAAGGACAATGTCTGACAAGGATAATGCCTGACAAAGATAATGCCTGACAAGGATTATGCCTGACAAGTTGTCATAGCCGATAAGGTGATTATGGAATCCAGAACAAAAAATGTATTGATTAGCTGTGTAGTGATATTGTTACTGACTTGCGTGTGCCTGGGCCTGATCCTGGCAGGCGGGGTGGGTGTTTCTCTGATCTGGCCCATTGACTTCAGTCGGACGGATGTGGTCTTGCCGATTCCGATTGAGGAGATCGTTGAGCCTTCAGAACCAACGATCACGCCAATGGACCCCCCAGAAATTGTTGACCCACTGCCAGATGATATTGCCAGAACCGTGGCTGAAATTGAAGCACAGGTCAGTCAAATTCGTGGACTGATACTGAGCGAACCTGTACCACGAATCATGATTTCTCCAGAGGAGCTTAATGAAATTGTGGTTAACGAGTTTTTTGCTGATTATACAGAAGAAGATGCCCGGCAAGATGTTCTGATCCTTTCTCTTTTAGGGTTGTTGCCGCCAGACTTTGACTTGAGGAGCTTCTACTTGGATTTGTACAGCGAGCAAATATCAGGTTTTTATGACAGTAACACCGGGGAGATTTTTATCGTCAAAGGGACGACCTTTGGCGGCAGTGAAAAACTGACATATGCACATGAATATACACATGTCCTCCAGGATCAGACCTTCCACTTTGATGAAGGACTGGATTATAACGAAGAAGCATGTCAAGAAAATTCTGAGCGCTGTGCAGCCATTAAAGCCTTAATTGAAGGCGATGCGACTTTTACGGAAATTCTCTGGTTCCAGACCTATGCAACCCGTTCTGATTATCGAGATATTATTGAATCCTTTGAGGAATTTTCCAGTCCAATTATGGATAATGCACCGCCTTATATCCAATTGGACCTTTTATTCCCCTATGAAAAGGGTTTTGCTTTTGTGGAATTTCTTTTCAATGAGGGTGGCTTTGATGCCGTTGACGCCGCTTATCGTAACCTGCCTGTTTCGACAGAACAGATCCTGCACCCCGAGCGTTACCCGTGGGATCAGCCGATTGAGGTTGAGCTGCCGAATTTTGAAGATACACTAGGCGGAGATTGGATGCTTTTTGATCAAAATGTAATGGGAGAGTGGTACACCTATTTGATCTTGAGCCAAGCCTATGATGAGATTTATCGTCTTCCTGAAGAACAGGCTGAATCTGCAGCAGCGGGATGGGGAGGTGATACTTATGCTTTTTATCTCAACGAGACCACAGATGAAATCATATTTATCCTCGATATGGTCTGGGATACTACAGAGGACGCCAACGAATTTTTTGCCAGCCTAACAGAATATGCCGATACTCGGTGGATTAGTGTTGATGAGCAGATCTCCGGTCAGCGGCTGTGGCGCGGACCTGAAGGATCCGTCATCCTGGCACAAGAAGGTGATCGAACTTTGTGGATCGTAGCACCGACGGATGTACTCGTGGAAGTGATCCTGTTAGAGCTTCAATGAAACCAGATGCTAGTATGGTTTCAGGTCAGATTGACCTATCCAAGGTGCGTGGGTTCCTTTTTGATGTAGACGGAACGCTCAGTGATTCAGATGATCATGTTGTTGCGCGAATCACACGTTTTCTGACTTTTATGCCATGCCTTTGGAAAAACAATAATCCTGAGCATATTGCACGCTGGCTTGTCATGGCCGGTGAAACCCCAGCGACTTTTTTGTACAGCACTGCTGGGCGGTTAGGCTTTGATACAAAGCTTTCAATCGTTTACAACAAAATATCTCGCAGAAGACATGCCAAAACGCCGGATCATGAGCGATTTTGGATTGTGCCGGGTGTCATAGAAATGCTAGACCTGTTAAGAGCGCATTACCAGTTGGCTGTGGTCAGTAGTCGAGAAGAAAGCACCACGGTACATTTTTTAGAGTATGTCAATTTGTTATCTTACTTCGAAGTTATCGTAACAGCGCAGACCTCTAACCGCACAAAGCCTTTTCCAGAACCGGTTCGATATGCAGCGCAAAAAATGGGTCTTCAAACAGAGGACTGCGTGATGGTTGGTGATACCATCATGGATATTCAAGCTGGTAAAGCAGCAGGTGCACAAACGATAGGCGTACTGTGTGGCTTTGGATCAGAACGCGAACTCAGACGGGCCGGGGCAAATTTGATCCTTTCTTCTACGGCGGATATCCTTTCTGTTGTCGACTTGGGGTAAGACCAGTCTAAATTTCTCATAATTACAACCTTAAAAACGCAGGAGCCTATGACTACCTGAAAAGTATTGATGGTGGAAATAGATAAGTTGTTTTCCGGCGATAGTTGTTGATATTTTGAAATGGGATTTTCGGGTTTTTTTCAACCTGGTTTATTGGATATAATAAGGGGCGAATTATGCAAACGATTATTTTTAACAAACGGTTTTTTCAGGAGTAAGTCTATGAACGATCGTAGTGAAGGAAAAATCAGGTCAATGATTAAGAAATACCCCTGGCCACGAAGGCGATTTATCCGTGGGATTCTGAAAACAGGGATTGATTTTTTCGCCGGTATTTTGACCGATTGGGAGATTAGCGGGCTGGAGAATGTCCCAAAGCAAGGCCCTTTACTGGTTGTTGGTAATCATTTCCATTTTCTTGATACCGTTGCACCCATTCACAGCACCCGGTGGCCCCTGGAGTTTATTGGAGATTTGGTGATGCCGAACGCACCACCAATCATGCGGCTCTTTCCCAATGCATGGCAAACCTTAAAAATCAAACAAGGTTCCCCGAACATTGAAGCATTGCAGGCTTCGCAAGCCGTTTTAGCCCAAAAGGGTGTGTTGGTGATTTACCCTGAGGGACATGCTCAATATGAACCTTTGCGACCGGCCTTGCCCGGCGCTGCTTACATGGCACTTCGTACAGGGGTGCCGATATTGCCAATGGGCACCATCAGTGATAACGATTGGAAATTAATCAAAACGATTACTGAAAAGAAGCGACGGTTGAAGGTTTGCACAAAAATTGGCCAGGTTTTTGGTCCAATTGAAACAAGCAATCCAGAACGACCCACCCGGGAAGAAATAAAGTCGGCTGGAAACCTGATTATGACTAAAATTGCTGCGCTGCTGCCGGAGGAATTTCAGGGAGCGTTTAGCGCAAAAACCGTTTGATTTTCTTCTGGGAGCACATCGTGGGCAGTTTAAAATCTGCAGTCAACTCTTTTTTCACAGTCATAATGTTGATGATGTGTAAAGGATGATTGGTTTAATCTTATGGTCTTTTGATATTTGGTAACTAAAATAAAACACAAAAGGCATTAGAAGGATAATTTATGCAATACAGAGATTATTACAAAATATTAAACGTAGACAAAACCGCCAGCCAAGAAGAAATTAAGAAAGCTTATCGAAACTTGGCACGCGAATATCACCCGGATGTCAATCCAGATGATCCTAATGCTGAAGAGAAATTTAAGGATATCAATGAAGCCTACCAGGTCCTCTCAGATCAAGAAAAACGGGTTAAGTATGACCGATTTGGTTCACAATGGAAGCAATACCAGCAAAATGGAGGCCGGGCTGAGGACTTTGATTGGTCACAATGGGCGGGACAAGCACAGCGCGGAGGCACCCAATACCGCACAGTCTCACAGGAAGAGTTTGAGCAGATGTTTGGCGGCGGGTTGGGTGGTTTCTCTGATTTCTTTGAGACGTTGTTTGGTGGAATGTCGGGAGCTAGAGCTGGACGTCGTCCGACAGGTCAACGGCACCCTGGCGTTCAGGCACAAGGCCGTGACATCGAACACCCCGTTGAGATCACGCTTGAAGAGGCATTCCATGGTACGACCCGCCTGTTGTCCTTTGAAGATGGGCATCGGATTGAAGCATCGATACCGCCTGGTGTGAAAACGGGCTCAAGAATTCGGCTGAGCGGCCAGGCAAGTGTTGGGGGGCAAGGTGCCGGTGATTTGTACTTGAAAATCAAAGTAGGGGCGCACTCAACATTTGAGCGAAAAGGTGATGATCTGAAGATCAGCCAACCAGTCGATTTCTTCACGGCCCTGTTGGGCGGCGAAACCACAGTATCAACGATTGATAAATCCGTAAAGCTGACCATCCCACCTGAGACTGATTCTGGAAAGACTTTTCGCCTAAAAGGGCTGGGGATGCCTAAATTGAATAAACCTGACCAGCGTGGGGATTTATACGCCACGATTGAGGTACAGGTACCTAAAAACCTAACAGCAGAACAAAAACAGCAATTCACTGCTTTGCAAGAAACATTGACAGAACAAGAAACATAAAATTCAATCATTCTTGACCGGGGCAAGTCATCCGGCATCAAATCAGGAGCGAATTCCAATGACCTCCATAGAAATTTTTAAAGACCCAAGCTCACAAACCAACGCTGCCATCGATTTGTTTATCAGCCTGGCACAGGCAGCTATTGAAGAGAGGGGGAGGTTCTCTGCTGCGCTTTCTGGGGGCAGTACACCCAGTGGATTGTACGCTGGTTTAGCGGAACCTGAACACCGGGATATGCTTGATTGGACACACGTTCACTTATTCTTTGGGGATGAGCGTCACGTTCCCCCTGACCATCCTAACTCGAATTTCAATATGGTCCAGGAGAAATTGTTTTCAAAAATCCCCATACCTCAAAATAATGTTCATCGGGTTATGGCTGAACTGGACCCTCGCCTGGCAGCCTTTAACTATGAGGACCAGCTGCGGCGTTTTTTCGTGGGAGAATGGCCCCGCTTTGACCTGGTATTGCTTGGGATGGGTGATGACGGGCATACGGCGTCTTTATTTCCTCGTACTGCCGGTCTAAACGAGGAACAACGTTGGTTCATCGCTAATTTTGTGCCTAACCTGGGGGAATGGCGTCTGACCCTCTCCAAGAATGCGATAAATGCTGCTCGGAAGATTGTCGTTCTCGTTGGTGGTCAATCTAAGGCTGAAATGGTTGCTGAGGTGTTATCCGAAAACAACTCACAGGTGAAAAAACCGATCCAGATGATCTCGCCGGTTGATGGTGATTGTGTTTGGCTGCTCGATCGTGAGGCAGCTGGCTCATTACCAGAATTATGAGATAATCGTTAAAAAAATCCTGCTTGACGGATGATCATTGCAGGTGCTATGATTCTTGGTATGTATTTACGTGGCAGTAAGTGGTCTATGAATAAACGTCGGCAGCGATCCAATCCCTGGTTGGTTATTGTCCTGCTGTTGGCAATCGGCTTTTTTCTCTATATCAACACAAATGTGATCCCGGCGATGCCGGCACCTTTTGTACCTACCCCCACGCCTACCCGCGATCCACAGTCTTACGCTCAGGAGGCTGAGCTTCATCTGGCAGAGGGTAGGATTGGTATGGCTAAAGAATCCTATCAGGCAGCCATCATGGCAAACCCTCAGGAGATATCAAATTATCTAAACTTAGCCAGACTTCAGCTTTACGGGGGCGAGCATGAAGCGGCCCGGGTGAATGCTGAAAACGCGTTATTGCTGGACAATACCCGGCCGAAGGCTTATTCGCTGCTCGCGTGGGCGAAGGGTTATATGGATGATTTCCTGGAAGCAGAAGCTGCTTTACGCACCGCATTGGAACTTGACCCTAACAATGCGCTTGCTCATGCAATCTATGCCAACATCCTGGCCAGACGCGTGGCCAATAACCTGGGTGAGATTACGACCCTGGAACAGGCGATTGAGCACTCACAGATGGCACTTGCATTTGATCCGCAGTTAATGGAAGCACGCTGGGCACGTGGTTTTGTTTTAGAAATCACTGGTAATTACGAAGAAGCGATTGAACAGCTCAGGGCTGCGATTGAGATCAATGACTCAATTTCGGAATTGCACATGGCATTGGGCAGGAATTATTTCACACTTGGGGAATATGATCAGGCTGTTTTTGAGTTCACCAGGGCTTATTCGTTGAATCCCACAGACCCAGAACCTAACTGGTATATCTCACGTGTTTATTCCCGGATCGGTGAGTTTGCTAAAGCGGTGCAATATGCTGAACAAGCCGTTAATGATGATCCTTCGAATCCCAGAATGCATGGAAATTTGGGTTCCATGTATTTTCGGAACTTGCAGTATAACCGTGCAATCGAATCCCTTGAATTGGCTGTACGTGGCGGTGTAACTGCGGGGGGTGTGGTTGTTGAAGGTCTACCTTTGAGTTATTCAATGACTGTGATGGAATTTTACAGCCGCTATGGATTGGCGCTTGCCCGAGTAAACCGCTGTAACGAAGCTGTCCAGATTGCCCAAGCGATGATCCAAACCGTTCCAGATGATCCAACAGCCATTTTCAACGCTGAAGAAATTATTAATATTTGCCAGGACTTTCAAGAAAATCCTCCTCCTGTCGAACCTGATGGAGAAGAGGTTGAAGATTAAATATTATGTATCTTCACGGTAAAGACCCAAGTTTTCGAACAACCCGCAATCAATCGAATCCATATCGGATTCTAGTGTTCGTGATTTTGATTGTGTTTTTCCTCACTTTATTGACGGGGATTGTTCAAGGTGATGTAGAGCCGTTATTCCTACCCACACCGACACCCACCCGCACAACATCATCTTTTGTAACTGAGGGAAGGACTCATTTTGATGCCGGCAATTTAGAAGCAGCCATTTCCGCCTTAAGAAGGGCATCAGACCTTGCCCCTGAAGACCCGGAAATATTGGCCGACCTGGCGCGCATCCAAACATACTCATCAGCATTGATGACCACCGACGCCGAACGATCACAGCGCTTACAGGATGCCCTCGATTCCATTGATCGCGCAAAAGAGCTGGCCCCAACCAGTACGGAAGTATTAGCCATCCGTGCTTTTGTCCTGACATGGAGCTCTAACCCGTTCCTGGTGGATGCAGAGACTTCCGAAGAGCTGTTAAACCGGGGGGAAGCAGAAGCATTGATGGCTTTGCAGCTTGACAGCACGAATACCCTAGCACTTGCCTATTATGCTGAAGTACTGGTCGGTCAAAAGCGATGGACACAGGCTTATCAATATATTCAGCAGGCTGTAGAACGGGATCCTAATTTAATGGATGTCCAGCGCATCATGGCATATACCTATGAGACCCTGGGTGAGTATAACCTGGCGATCCAACACTATCGCCGTGCGATCGAGATCATGCCCAATTACACTTATCTTTACATTGCTGTAGGCAGGATTTACCGGCATCTTCAACTCTACGAGCAGGCATTGGAGAATTTCGCCAGGGCTGCCAATTTAAACAGGCAGTTAGATATTAAAGACCCAACGCCGTATTTAGCGATCGCGAATACCTACGCCCAGGATGGAGAGTTTTTTGCTGCGGCATTGAACGTTCAACAAGCCTTGGCCTTTACGCCTGCGAACCCAAGTGTTTACGGGCAGTTAGG
>SLIC01000207.1 GCA_007135845.1 Candidatus Brevefilum sp. | reverse complement strand
GATCATGGACCAGGCACGTGAACAAGCCCGTAAATACAATACCGGGTTTGATGTTGTCAACAGCATGGAAGATGGCTTCAAAGATGCCGATATCGTCTATGCAAAATCCTGGGGTCCGCTGGTCCAACTCAGTGATGCTGATGAAATTAAAAAAGTTACTCAAAAGTATGAAAGCTGGATCACCGATGAGCGTAAGATGGCCCTAGCGAAGGATGATGCCATTTACATGCATCCCCTGCCGGCTGACCGCAACATCGAAGTGACCGATGGCGTGATTGACGGTCCACATTCTGTAGTTTTCGACCAGGCCGAGAACCGCCTGCATGCACAAAAAGCCGTCATGGCTTTGACGATGGCATAGTTGTAGAAAAACTAAGGTAAGTAAAGATATTAACTGAATAGGAGTTTTTAAGCGTATGGAAAGACAAGGAATTGCAGTCGTTGCTGTTGGTGGCAATGCATTAATCAAAGACAAAGCACATCAAACGGTGCAAGACCAGTTTGAGTGTGCCAGTGATACAATGAAGCACATCGTCGATATGATCGAAAAAGGCTGGGATGTTGTAGTAACTCACGGCAACGGTCCCCAGGTGGGTTTTATTCTGCGTCGTTCAGAGATTGCCCGGGATGAGCTGCATGAGATTCCGTTGGACTACTGTGGTGCAGACACCCAGGGTGCCATTGGTTACATGTTCCAAAATGCTCTACAAAACGAGTTCAAACGACGTGGGATTGAGAAAGATGCTGCGACGGTTGTGACCCAAACGATTGTCGATCGAAATGATCCCGCTTTTCAGAGTCCCTCTAAACCGATTGGTTCTTTCATGGACGAAGATGAAGCTAAACGTCGTGCTGAGAATGAGGGCTGGGTTGTCGTAGAAGATGCTGGCCGTGGATTTCGCCGTGTGGTACCTTCACCCATCCCCACTCGGATTGTTGAAGCCAATGTGATCGAAACCCTGATCAAAGCAGGTAAGACAGTGGTTGGCGTCGGTGGCGGCGGAATCCCTGTTGTTGAAGATGAAGCTGGTATGATCAAAGGCGTTGAGGCAGTCATTGATAAAGATTTCAGCTCCTCACTGTTAGCGTCAAATATTGAGGCCGACCTGTTTGTGATCAGTACGGCTGTTGAAAAAGTGGCTTTGAATTTCAACAAGCCTGACCAGGTTTTTGTTGATGAAATGACCGTAGCAGAAGCCAAGCAATACATTGAAGAAGGTCATTTTGCCCCTGGCAGCATGCTGCCAAAGATCCAGGCAATCATCAAATACCTGGAAAATGGCGGTAAGAAAGCCCTGATCACCGATCCGGAGAACATCGGTAACGCCCTCGAAGGCAAAACCGGCACGTGGATTCTCCCCTAATACTTTTAGCTGGGGCTGCTATTGTGATGATAGCAGCCTCTTTACTAGGGACTCTGCAAGTCAGGTTAGCATATACTTGCGAAGCGACTTTGAAAGTTTCTGATTGAAATAACGATGGGAAGCTCTATGATACATTATTTTTCACATTTCACCTGTTCCTTGTGTGGGACCACATATGGTCCAGAAGAAGTGACCTACACCTGCCCAAAAGATGGTGGAAATCTTGACGTCATCCTCAATTACGATGAGATCAAGACAACACTCAAACCTGAAAAATTTTGGGAAGCCTCCACAAAAGGCATGAAACTACCGGAAGCATCCCTGTGGCGGTACTTGAATCTGCTGCCTGTGGATGACCCAGGTGGTTTGGGCACGCCTTTGCGTCGAGCAGGATGGACACCGGTTTATAAGTCAACTCGTTTGGCGGAGGAATTGGGGTTGCAGGATTTGTGGATCAAGGACGAAAGTCCGAATCCCACGGCATCCTTCAAGGACC
Source organism: Candidatus Brevefilum sp. (assembly GCA_007135845.1). The sequence goes on along the minus strand of SLIC01000207.1, from coordinate 6,028 downwards.
GCGCCAGTGCCATCGTGGTTGCACGGGCTGCGCAAATCGGAGCTGAAATAACCGTGGCAGCATCAACCGGAAACGCTGGGGCTGCCCTGGCAGGCATGGCCGCCGCCGTTGGTGCTAAGGCCGTTATCTTTGCACCGAAAACGGCTCCACCAGCAAAAATTGCCCAATTGCTGGTCTTCGGTGCCCAGGTACTCCTGGTCGATGGCAATTACGACCAGGCCTTTGACCTGAGCATTGAAGCGACACAGGCCTTTGGCTGGTATAACCGGAATACTGGTTATAACCCCTTTACGGCTGAAGGCAAAAAGACGGCAGGCTTTGAAATATGGGAGCAGGTCATTCGCCGGATGCCTGAAAATGGAAAACGATTAACAGTCTTCATTCCAGTCGGTGACGGCAACATCATCTCTGGCGTGCATAAGGGCTTCAAGGACCTTCATGCGTTGGGTTGGCTGCCTAATATGCCCCGCATCATTGGTGTCCAATCAACGGGTTCAGCAGCAATTGCCAATGCCTTTCACCAGGGTAATGAGGATGTTAAACCGGTTCAGGCGGACACCCTTGCAGACAGTATCTCTGTTGACCTGCCTCGGGATGGGGTGCGTGCGGTGCGTGCTGCCCGCGACACGGGTGGAACTTACCTGACTGTACCGGATGAGGAGATCATAAAAGCTATTGCCGACCTGGGCAGGGTAGGTATTTTTGCTGAACCAGCTGCCTCGACTGCTTATGCCGGGTTGGTAAAGGCGGTAAAAGAACAGGTGATCGATATGGATGACCCTGTTTTGGTTTTAAACACCGGCAGCGGACTAAAGGATGTCAGAGCTGCGATGCAAGCCGTCGCCGAAGCGCCGATTATTGAACCCTCATTGGATGCCGTCAAGAAAGTGCTTGGTTCTACCAGGTAGTGGAAATATGACCACCCCGACTTTCTCCATTATTGCACCCATTTATAATGAACTGGAAAACATTCCTGAGCTTTACCCGCGGTTGCGGGAGGTGATGGATCGCACAGGGGAACCCTGGGAATTAATCCTGGTAGATGACGGTTCATCTGATGGTTCGACCGATATCATCCGCAAGCTGGCTGAAAACGATGCGCGGGTTCGGCCGGTGATCTTTGCCCGTAATTTTGGGCACCAGATTGCCGTCACCGCCGGTGTGGATTACTGCCGTGGTGATGCTGTGATTATCATCGATGCAGATCTGCAGGATCCACCCGAGGTGATCCTGAAGTTGATTGATAAGTGGCGTGAAGGATACGAGGTGGTATATGCAGTTCGTGAAGAACGTCAGGGTGAATCCTGGTTCAAAACTGCCACAGCGAGTTTGTTTTACCGGGTGATCTTTCGCATTACGGATGTGGATATTCCCCTGGATGCTGGCGATTTTCGCCTGATGGATAAAAAAGTCATCGCGGTGATGCGTCAAATGCGAGAGAAGCATCGTTTCTTACGCGGCATGTCCGCCTGGGTGGGTTTTAGACAGGTGGGTGTCCCCTATAAGCGTCAACCCCGTTACGCCGGTGAAACAAAATATCCCCTAAGTAAGATGGTTAAACTGGCATTGAATGCTGTTACCAGCTTTTCGTACTTCCCACTCCAACTGGCTACCTATATTGGATTCTTTGCGGCTGGGTTGAGCGTTTTGGCGATTCCAGTAGTGGCAATCTTGCGTTTGATCACAGGCAGCGCTCTGCTGGGCCAGGCCACCACGCTGATCATCGTGCTGTTTTTGGGCGGTGTGCAGCTGATCAGCCTTGGCATCATTGGTGAATATATCGGCCGCATCTACGATGAAACCAAGAATAGACCATTGTATATCGTTGCAGAAGCACCAGAAGGTTTCGATGGTAATGACGTTAATATTGATAAAGTGAATAGTGAATAGTGAATAGAGAATTGTCCTAAAGGAGGCTGCGCACTGAACAGGAAGTTCAGTTAGTGGTACGTTTTTTTGACCATTCACCACTCACCAATCACTATTCACCAAGTTAGTGGAAACAAACACAAACAATACAAGTTGAAGAATTAGATTAGGAGCAACAAAATGGCAAGAATTGATTTAACAGTACATCCAGATCGTCTTGAGCGCACGATTCAACGCGTTCGTGAACGAAACATCGTTATTCCCACCTATGAGCAAATGCGGAATCCAGCCTTGATCCCGGATAAGATCAAGGAAGAGCTCAAAGGGATTGGTTTATGGGACATTCATCCTCGCAACTTGTTTCGGATATCCTGGCACAACGAACCGACAGCAAGTGGCGGTCAGTTTGGCGGCGTGAACTACATGGAGTTTCCTGAAAGCCTGACAGGCACACCTGCTCGAATTGTCGCTTTGGTGGGTAAGTGGTTCCCCACAGGTGCGCATAAAGTTGGTGCAGCCTTTGGCTGTCTTGTGCCGCGTTTGGTGACCGGGCAGTTTGATCCCACCACGCAAAAAGCAGTATGGCCTTCTACTGGCAATTACTGCCGCGGCGGTGCTTATGATTCAGCATTATTAGCCTGTGAATCCATCGCCATCTTGCCAGAAGGAATGAGCCAGGAACGCTTTGAGTGGCTGGCTAATGTGGCTGGTGAGACGATCAAGACACCTGGTTCTGAATCGAATGTCAAAGAGATCTTTGATAAATGCTGGGAACTGCGCAACTCGGGCCAGGATTTGATGATCTTCAACCAGTTCGATGAGATGGGCAATTACCTATGGCATTACGCGATTACAGGTTCTGCTTTTGAGGAGGTTCTCAAGGAGATTATGGGACCCAGCGATGATTACCGCGGTATGGTCTCAGCAACGGGCTCAGCAGGTACAATTGCCAGCGGTGACTATCTGAAACAGCTCTTCCCGGGCAGTTATATTGCTGCCTCAGAAGCCGTCCAGTGTCCTACCCTGTTGAATAACGGGTTTGGTGCGCACCGTATTGAGGGAATTGGTGACAAGCATGTGCCGTGGGTACACAACACTGCTAACACGGATTTTGTGGTTGCCATTGATGATAATGCGGTTGTCAACATTTCGCGATTGTTCAACGAGCCTGAAGGCAAGGCACATCTGGTTAAGTCCGGCGTTCCCGAGGAACTTGTGTCCAATTTAGACCTGCTCGGTTTCTCAGGTATTTCTAATGTTCTCACCGCGATCAAAACAGCCAAATATTTGGAATTGGGTGAAAATGATATTGTCTTGACCGTGTTGACAGACGGCATGGAGTTGTACGAAAGTCGCCTGGTTGAACTGCGTGAAGAGATGGGCGAATATAGTGATAAGCAAGCGGCAGTTGATGATGCCCGCTGGTTGAAAGGTGTCACCACGGATTACATGGAAGACCTGACCTACACCGGCAAGAAACGCATCCACAACCTGAAATACTTCACCTGGGTTGAGCAGCAAGGCAAGACATACGAAGAAATCCAGGCACAATGGTACCAGCGCGATTACTGGACTGACATCCAGGCCCAGGTTCCCGAGATTGACGCCAAGATCAAGGAATTCAACGAACGTGTTGGGTTGCTGTAGGTACAGTGAATTGTGAATAGTGAACAGTGAATGGGGGATAAAGTGGTCGTTTAATAGTGCGCATTTCTGAAGTGTGCACTATTTAGTTATTCACGATTCACCACTCACAATTCACCAATTTTTCAAAAAAATTATGATAAAATTTTCTCAACCATCCCAAGTGAAGGTGTTTCTATGAATGTTACCCTGCCAGAAACAGCTTTAATTCTGGTTGTGATCTTGCCCAACCAGCGTGACTTTGATATTGCACGTCTGTTTGGCTGGTATCGAATTCCCCTAAAAAGTGCACCAAAAGTTGTTTCAGTTGATTATTTAGCCTTTTACCAAACGAAAACTTTTGGTGAGGGTGAGCGCTGGCAGATTGCTTATGTGGCAGAAATCCTTGGCCACGAGCTGACTCGCCGCCGGGATCTGATTCGCGATGAACCGGACCATCCCCGTGCCCACGAAGAGTACTTTAAACTGCAAATTGGTCCATTGCAGCGCCTGGAAAAGCCCATCCCAGCAGGGGATTGGAAGCGGATCACCTTTTTCTATACCACCGGTGAGATGTTTCAAACCGCTCAGACAGTCAACGACCTGGTCATCAAGTCACAGGATGACCGGGAAGTGCTGTGGCATACCCTGCGTGAACGCGCCCTCAGGGCAAATGAGTACAAGGCTGAAGATTTGCCCGAATCAGTGATTGACCCGGTGATCCTGGCGTTATTGGGGCAATTTCGTGATCTCTAATAACGCTTTCCCTGTGTTATGAATCAAAACCGGCCAGTTTGCGGAAACCTGGCCGGTAATTCTTTTACCTAGTATTGCCCACTTGTTCAAGTGTGCTTCGTAGGGGCTTAGAGGGGTTGGACGTCTACAGCTTGCAGGCCCTTCGGACCTTGTTCTACGGAGAATTCCACTTGCTGTTCTTCACGCAAAGATTTAAAGCCTGAACCCATGATCGCAGTATGATGAACAAAAACATCATCAGCGCCTTCACGAGCGATAAAACCATAACCTTTTGCGTCGTTGAACCATTTTACGGTTCCAATTTCTTTTTCTGACATTCTAAATATTTCCTTTTTGTGTTACTAAATCGTTTAATCTCAAGCCATTGATTGGTCTGCAACAAAAAACCGCCCAGTCTCCGCAAGTCTGGACGATCGTTGCCTTTCGTGAAGCTAACCTTCATTAACCAAAACTGACTTAACTACATTAAGAATACTACCCTAAGAAAAAATTAAGTCAATACGCTTTTTATGTGATGAAAACATGTTGGATAATGAGGGAGTTCCTGTGTAGACGTGTTTTTGATCTTGCTGGTCTCCTGAGTGCGAGATCTCCTGTAAGGTACAGCGAGCGCATTTACCCGCAGCTCTCCAGTAAGTCTGTTTGGAAGTAATGAAAATGCGCCCATCGGGAGACCGCTGCGATCGTTGAATAAAATAAAGACCCCTGGGGTTATTGAAATTATCCAAAAGGGAGCAAATACGATTACAGTTCGGCATTGATCTTGTTACCAAACATATTCTGGAATCCCCGCGGGACTCAAACAACGAATATTTTGCTTAGGTCACGATCTCACCGTGGCAAAACAAGTTCTGCAATGGGTTTGTTTTTACGGCAAAATAGATATTGTTACCAATTTGCTGTTTTGAATTTCTTATAAAATATTTTTTCACATTGTTTACTGACGCAATCACATTAGACCTTATGCATATTCCGGTCATGTCGCACACCTAATTCGGAGTATGCCGCACAGTAAAAAGGGGTGTGTGGTTCAATTTAGTCCACCAAAATAGTTTCAACAAAATATCGATTTGTAACTTCATATCTGGTAATATCAGTTAAAATCAATAAGGATAAAAACTATTAATCGTACATGGAGTGATAACAATGGCTTTACTGATAAAAAATGGCACCTTGATTACCGCTGGTGAAACATTTAAGGCGGACATCCTTGTTGAAGGCGAGCAGATCAGCATGATCGGACAGGATCTGACCCATCCAAGCGCTGAAGTGGTGGACGCGACAGACTTATACGTGCTGCCCGGTGGTGTTGACCCACATGTTCACCTTGACTTGCCGATGTTCAACACAATTTCTTCCGATGATCATTACACTGGAGGGAAGGCAGCAGCCTTTGGCGGTACGACCACTGTCATAGATTTTGTGCCCCAAGATGAGGGTACGCTTGAAGAAAATATCACCAGGTGGCGCGCCAAGGCAGACCCAAAAGCATCGGTTGATTATGGATTCCACATGAACATCACACGCTTCGACCAGGATGTGGCAAAAGAGATCTTTTCTCTGCCCGATTTAGGCATCACCAGCCTGAAAGTTTTCACAGCTTACAATGGTCGCTTGCGATTATATGACGGTGAGATCTTCCGGGTGATGCGGCTCGCCAATGCTGCTGGTATTTTAACTTTGGTGCATGCAGAAAATGGTGACATCATTGACATCCTTGTGGAAGAAGCCCTGTCTGCTGGCAATACCGATCCTTATTTCCACGCTAAGACTCGGCCTG
>SLIC01000101.1 GCA_007135845.1 Candidatus Brevefilum sp. | reverse complement strand
CGGTGATCATTTCCCTGGTGATCAACTGGTTGATCAAACCTTTTACCAAGTATGGGTTAGCCATCCTGCTATTAGGTGTGGTGTTCCGTCCCCTCATGCCAGGAACAGAGGTGCTCAGCACTACCGGGCAAGAAGTAGAATTGTGGCGCAGTTATGTGTCCGGCGCTATTTTACTGGGTGTGGCACCCTGTACAGCCATGGTGCTGATGTGGAGTTACCTGGCGAAGGCCAATAATGAGCTGACGTTGGTGATGTCTGCAATAAATTCATTAACAATGTTGTTCTTCTTTGCTCCACTGGCAGGCTTGTTATTAGGCGGTATTGGCATGTTCATCCCCTGGCAAACGATCCTGTTTTCAGTGTTGATCTATGTGGCGCTCCCATTGGTCTGCGGATATTTCTCACGGCGATATATCTTGAAAACCAAGGGTTTGGATTGGTTCAATGAGCACTTTGTCAAATGGCTGACCCCCATTTCCATTGCCGCGCTATTGGTCACCCTGGTGTTGTTGTTCTCCTTCAAAGGTGATGTGATCATCGAAAATCCACTAACGATTTTGTGGATCAGCATCGTGTTGATCATCCAGATCATTATCATTTTTGTTTTCAGTTATTTTGGTATGTCCCGCTGGTTTAAACTGCCCTATGAGGATGCCGTACCGGTCGGCATGATTGGAACCTCCAACCATTTCGAAGTGGCTTTTGCTACAGCGGTGATGCTGTTCGGGTTAGGGTCCGGTGCGGCGCTGGCAGTGGTGGTAGGCATCCTAATTGAGGTGCCGGTCATGCTGCTGCTGGTTGAGATATCAAAACGCACCAAACACATGTTCCCTGGGCGAGAAAAGAAACTTGAGCCAGCAGCACAAATACCTGGACAATAAGTACATACCGTAATAATCGATATAAGAGAACGGTATTGAATGAATGGCTAAAGGGCGAGGTGGTTGACCTCGCCTTTTCTGCTTTTAATAATGGTCACCAACCTTGCCCTTATCAGGAATCTTCCGATAAGGCAGTTAATAAAGGGGATAGTGTCGTTTCCATTGGTGCCAGGTAGTAAAGATGGGGGGAGCGAAAACCTGGTGTTTTCAATCCCGTCGGGTCAACCGGTATCAGCAGGTTGTCTGTTGGAGAAATCTGGCTCCAGCGCAAAAGTACAGCGACGGAGGCGTCTACATCTGCCAGCATCAGGTCGAAATCGTCATAGAAAACCACATTGGTTAGAATAGGGATCAACGATTGCACGGCTACCTCATCTTCGCTGGTCAAAATGCGGATTTTCGGCACATCTTCATAACGGATTAACCCTGGCTGCTGAACAATTAAGGTCAAACCGTCGTCCATCAGCAGCAACCGCAGGTCTTCAAAAATCTCGTGCTCCCACGCGCTTCTGCCGATTATACTGGCCTGTACATTGTCTGCGTGTAGGGCTTGCATCGCCGCAGCTGAGTTCTCATACAAGACGGGAATCACATTTTGATGAACCTCAGCCAGGCTTTGCACATGGGTTTCCATGGTTATGCAGTAACCAATCCTGATCTCGGGTAAGGATTGTTCAATCTTTTGGTCAGCCTGAGGGTTACAGCCATTAAGAATAATCAGGATCACCAATCCAATAAAGATCGTGATCGTGATATGATTACGATGAATTATATTTTTCATAGTTTCCCCTTTGGAGCACAATTTGAATCATCAGGAAATTTACCTGGTGTGAATTTATCTATAAAGATCAGGTGCTGGGACGCTGCCCATGGGTGAAGGTGTCAAGGATCTTTCGATCTGGCATCAGGATCGCACCGGGATCACATGCACTTTTGCAGAAGCAGCACCCCACGATACACAGGAAGGGCTCGACCACCTCGACCTTACCATCTTCGCTAACCTGAAAGACTTCCTTGGGGCAGACTTCAATACACTTACCGCAACCGTCGCATAGGTCGGCAGATACGACTGGGAACCAGGGAACCTGTTCACGGGGGAAGCCCTGCCATTGCCCGTAGTCCCTGGCGACGACTGCTTTTCCACCAGAGCGGTCACGGTGGTATTTTTTATATTCATTGATCAGAACCAACTGGTAATCGTTCAAGGCGGGCTTGGGAATGAAGTTATGTTTCCGAACACCTTTGATCAGCTGTTCAGGTAGTTCGGCGTGATCGGGATGGAGCCCAGCAGTATAGAGTTCATTGAACAGCTCTTCCAGGCCGAGCAAACCCGCTGGCGCGCCCCCGATGTGCATCATGCGATAGCTTAATACAGTCATAAGCACCTATTTTACCCCTTCTCTAGAAAACGGCCCCTTTTATCCTCTTTCGCATCCTGCTCAGAACGTGCCAGGCTGTGAATATGGTCGAGCATGGCCATTAAACCGCTGTTGCGTTCGGATGCGAGTTTCCAGATGTTCAACTGGTCAATAAAGTCCATGTTAATCGCCAGGATTTCGCCTGCGGTCCTGCCTTCGATCAGTTTAACCAACAGCGCTGAAATGCCTTTGATCACCAGCGAGTCGCTGTCTGCTTGAAGGCTGAAACGCCCTCCTTCCCGGGTGAGGTGAAACCACAGTGAAGACTGGCAGCCCTTGACCAGGGTTTCATCGGTCTTCAGACCGGGGTCCATTGGTGGCAGGCTTTCGCCCACCTGGAAGAGGTAGGCGTATTTTTCGTCAATGGTGGCAAAGGATTCGAAGGTCCGAATGATCTCGCGTTCTGCTGTTTGAAGGGATTTCATAATTAGTGAAAGGTGAATGGTTAGGAAGGAATCAGGTATTGGGTATGAGGTAGCAGGCTTTAAGTGTAGGTGATAAACGGTTAACTGATTGTGGGTTTAATTTGGTGTGTTTGAAAACCATATCACATTATGAGTATAGCGTTGCTTCAGCTTCTATTGCATACATTAATGCCTCGTATTCTTCTTGGCATTCCGGGCACATTTCCAGGTGTTGATGAACAAGGGGCATGAGGTGTTTGACATCTTTCCCTCGTTGATGTAACTCTGTAAATTCTGCCAGTGCATCCCCAACTTCGTTGCAAGATATTTCATGGGTTTCAGTCTTGACCAACATATCAAGCACAGTTGCTAATTTTGTTTCTTGTATTGGTTCTGGTTGCTGTTTTTTATTTAACCAGTTTATTATTTTTTTAAACATATCTATCACTCCATCTGCTGGTCTTGTCGATTAAACAGGGCCAGCAGCTCTTGAGGAGGGTGTCCGGATTGTTCCAGAGACTGTTTGATCTTGAGACGGGCATCATGGATCACCTTGTAGAGCGTGTTGCGGTCCTTACCGAGACGTTCTGCGACAACATCCATGGGTATGCCTTCAAGCACCACCGCCGACATCACAGCTCGTTGATAGGGTGTAAGAACTTCTTCAAATGCTGTCATCACCAGGGCCAGCGCGTTGGCTCGTTCAACAGAAACCTCAGGATTGCTGGTGGGGGCAGCAAACTGCATGAAAGGTGAACTGTCAGAATTAGGGCCGGATTCCAGGCTCTCGAGGGAGACCTCTTGCCATTTTTTAAGTCGTAGTTTACTTAATCCGATCCTTACCGCGATGGTGTATACCCAGGTGGTGAACTTGCTGTTGCCTTTGAAGGTATCCAAGCGCTCCAATACACGTACCAGGGTTTCCTGTGCAACGTCCTCAATAAGTGCGTTGAAGTGTGGGTCACTGGGTTGCAACCAGCGCGAGAGCGCCTTAGGAAGGATTCGCATTAGTACCTCATGCAAATCATCCAGGGCTTTTGCCTGCTGTACACCTTTGGCGGAAAGGTCTTGAAGCCATGATGAGGTATCACGTTGCATACCTCAATTATAGTGGATAAACTTCTTATCGATCTCATGGTTCAGTCCGTTCTATCATTTTTTACTGAGAAGGTACTCAGTCGACTGAAGCCAGGATCTCATCGATCAATGTGACCAATTGCTCAAAGGACGGTGGGCCGATCAGCCGCTGATCGTTGACCATAAACGAGGGAACAGAACGGAACCCCTGTTCCAAAGCGGATGTTCGTTCCTGATCTACGGTGCTGCGATATTCTCCAGAGTCAATGCAGGCATTGAAGCGTTCTGTATCCAGCCCAATCTCAGCCGCGTACGCCTTCAGGCTTTGCTCACCCAGGGCGGGGGCATTGGCGAAGAGAACAGCGTGGTATTCCCAAAATTGACCCTGGTCATGAGCACAAAAACCTGCTTCGGCTGCCTGGGGAGACTGAGGGGTGGTCACTGGAAAGTCTCGCCACACAAAGCGCACCTGCTCGCCATATCGCTCAAGCACCTGCTCTCTAATCCCAAACTGATGCCAGGCTTTACAGCTGATGCAGCCAAAGTCTGCATATTCCGTGATAGTAACGGGTGCTGTTTCAGGTCCGATGGCGCGCAGGGTTTCTGTGTTTACAATTTCGTTTTCCCTTCCGTTGTTTCCTAGGAGAAAGCCACCGAGGACAACAGCGATGAACACAATCAGGACAAGCAACCAGGTTTGTTTTTTCCTTTGAGATTGCTTTGCCGATTCATCCGATGCTTTTTGTGGATCATCAATCAGTTCATCCTTCGGATTGAAATGATTAGCCGGTTTGGTCATAAATACGCTCCATCATTGAGAATATCTTATTGAATATTGATACTAATATGATGCGGATAAGCTATAGAATCTTACTTTTTGTGTTCACGTAAGAATTGTGCCTTATGGATCGTCTTATAGGCAGATCGATTGGAATAAAGATAAGCAAAATACTGAATAGTGAGGAGAATGATGATTTTTAAAAAAATTTACTTTCTAACACTGCTTGTTATACTTGTGTTGGCTGCCTGTGCTCCAACTTTGGATACAGCAGAGGGAGACCTTCCAGCAGAACCTCAAGTTGATGTGCCTGATTCAGCAGAAGGGGCTGCTCCCACCGAGCTGCCACAAGATTTGGGAGTCCCACCCAGAGATGCCCAGCGCGAGTTCCCCCTGACGGATTTCACACGCCATTCAGTGTCTTATAATGATATTCTAGCGGGTGGACCACCACGAGACGGAATCCCTCCAATTGATCAGCCGGAGTTCATCAGCATTGCTGAGGCGGATGAATGGCTCAAGCCGATGGAGCCGGTGATCCAGATGGCCGTTAACCAGGATGTGCGGGCTTACCCCATCCAAATCCTAACCTGGCATGAAATCGTCAATGATACGGTCGGTGGGCTTCCGGTTGTGGTCACCTTCTGCCCACTATGTAACACAGCCATAGCCTTTGAACGCATTGTCGGTGACCAGGAATTGACCTTTGGAACGACTGGCCGCCTGCGCTTTAGCAACCTGATCATGTATGATCGTCAAACCGAGACCTGGTGGCAGCAAGCGACAGGGGAAGGGATCGTGGGCGAATTGACAGGTTCGCAGCTTACCTTTGTTCCAGCTGCGATGGTTTCTTGGGAGGAGTTTAAGCAAGCTAACCCGCAGGGGTTGGTGTTGTCACGAGAAACAGGTTTCACTCGCTCGTATGGCCGCAACCCCTATGTTGGTTATGATGATGTCAACAATCCGCCTTTCCTTTATCGAGGCCCGCAAACACCGGGTGAACTGCCCCCGGTAGCCAGGATTTTAGCACTTGAACTAGATGGTGAATCAGTTGCCTATCCTTACGATTTACTATCAGAAATATCGGTGATCAATGACCAGGTGGGCGAACAGGAGGTGGCCATATTTTGGGCACCTGGAACGGCTTCTGCATTGGATGTGTATGTCATTGCGGAAGGGCAGGATGTTGGCTCTGCGGTTGCTTTTGACCGCAACTTGGATGGACAGGTTTTAAGCTTCAGGTCGGATGGAGAGAGGATCCTTGATAATGAAACTGGGTCAACCTGGAACATTCTCGGGCGTGCAGTCGATGGACCCCTAAGCGGTGAACAATTGACCGAAGTCGTTTCGGTGAATCATTTCTGGTTTTCGTGGGCAGCATTTAAACCTGAGACCCGCATCTACCAACCCTAATGTGATCTCATACGAAAGTTAGCGATATGATCCAACATGAAGAAAATGGGTCTGGTTTGACAAAAAGAACGCTGATCCTGGTGGCGGTGCTTTCAGGGGGTATCATCCTGTTGATATTGGGTTTAAGTACCAACTCGACACAAAACACCCTGGGTGCCAGTATGTTGGCGCTGATTCCAGCCGCTTTTCTTTCAGGAGTTTTGAGTTTTCTTTCCCCATGCTCGCTGCCGATCTTGCCAGCTTATTTTGCCTATTCATTTCAAAGCAGCAAAAAGAATATTGTACTGATGACATTGGCATTTTTTGCTGGATTGGCGACGACGATGACCATCTTGGGTGCCAGTGCCACAACGCTAGGCAGGCTCCTGGTTCGCAATATTTCTGGATTGGAGATCGTTGGCGGTGCAGTGATCGTCCTGTTTGGGATCTTGAGTATTATGGGTAAGGGCCCAGCTGGTATTCAATTCCAAGACAGCCCAGCGAGGACGGTAAGTGGGTCATTCGTTTATGGTGCGACTTTTGCGATTGGGTGGACAGCTTGTATCGGACCCATCTTAGGGGCAATTCTGACTTTGTTAGCAACTCAGGGCGCGGGAATCATGCAGGGTGCTTTACTCTCCTTCGTGTATGCGCTGGGATTGGGTCTTCCTTTACTTATAATCTCCACCTGGTTCAGCCGCTTAGGAAACGGCAGTCCCTTTTGGAAATTTGTGCGGGGAAAGGGCATAACCGTCAAGGTTTTTGGTCGGGAGCTGATGTTTCATACGACAGCCCTGATCAGCGGGTTGTTGTTGATAGGAATGGGTCTCCTGCTGATGACCGGCACCCTCAATCGACTCACGCAGTTAGGATTGGAAAGCAGCATTTCAGAATGGGTGATCAATATTGATGAGCGACTTAGGATCTTGTTTGGGTTGAGGTAGGTAAATAGGTCTCGGGAAGTTTGCACGATCGGTGTTGATCATAATTGTTAAAAGACGGGATTTAATTGAAGCTTACAGTCCAAGATCAAGTGTTGTTTCAATGGTCCTCATTCTCTCTGCCTTATCGATTAATTCTGCACCAGGCGGAGCGCATGATATACGTGCCGGTATCATGCTTATGATGAATATGCGCCGTCCATTGATAGGTTCTTGGCCATTTCTTGAATACACCTGCGACTGTATAGAGGAAGCGCAAGGAAAACTTGGTCGGGCGCGGCTGCCAGCCATGTGCCGGGATCATGGTTATGGTGGCTGTGCCATCTTTTTGCTCGACGAAATAATCACCGGCAATAAGCCCGGCTGAAGGGTCACCTTCAATTTCGAATTTACCTTCATGAGGGGCAGCATCCGCCAAGGTTTGGAGGTTTGGGAAGGCCGGCTCGAAACGTAATTCAAGGGGGTGAACATCGTTATGGCCCGTCATCCGCTCGAGTCCGGGTTCATCGTCAGACCAATTCAATGTGAGGGTTGTGTCTGTTGTCTTGATCTCCCTTGCCCCAAATTCAACATTAATCGGTTCGAGTTCGCCATCGAAGGCCGGATTGAGCATGGCGATCAGCGGCCTGGGGCTGTAGCGCGTGAAATACATGTTGGTGTAGTCCATTGGCATCGGAAGTTGATCCGCGTCATGCTGTTTCCCATCAATGCTGATTTCTATGGTTGTGTGTTTTTTTCTAACAAAGTAGAAATCGTGCAGCAGCACCAGGGGCATCGCCGAGGGTGCTTCTGCGGCGTCGCCCATTGGCGCCAGCAGGCCGAAGGGCTTGCGCGGTTTTGGGTTTTTCTCATTGATATTAATAACAACCTCACGGTTGAGGATATCTTTGAATTCGTAATGAGCCTGGACGCCAAAATCGTTGATCTCGAAGTGTGCCCCTGCCAGCTCGCGTTCAACCATGTGCGCCAGACCTTTGCCGGCGATATCGTACTTGTCAGGGTCCACGCGCAGACCCGGCTGATGGAACACATCCACACGGCCATCTT
>SLIC01000164.1 GCA_007135845.1 Candidatus Brevefilum sp. | reverse complement strand
TGTGTTGGGGATTAAGTCATTCATTCGGTTGAAAGCACGCAAAAAGGTTGACTTCCCACACCCAGAGGGTCCGATCAGCGCCGTAATGGCATTGGCTTTTATATCCATACAGACATCTTTTAATGCCCGAAACTCACCATAGAAAACTTCAAGGTTGTTTACAGTGAATTTTTGTCCGTTGTTTTCAGAGGTCATTTCCTTAATCCTTCTGCAAAAACACTTATCGGGTGCCAGAAATCTTTGCAGTCAAACGACGCGAAATCAGATTGATAGCCAGGTTTAGCAACACAATGGTGACGATCAGGATGGCTGCCGTGCCCATGGCTTTATCAAAGGCACGTGTTTCTGATGCCAGCATATAAACGTGCAAAGCCAGGGACCGCCCTGAATGCATGATCGATTGCGGCAGGTAAAAACTGCCGCCCAATGTTACCCAAAAGATGGCTGTTTCGGCAATAATACGCCCAACACTCAAGACAATTCCCGTCACAATACCGGGCATAGCCGTTGGCAGAACAACATTAAAAATCGTATACCAGCGAGTGGCACCAAGTGAAAGACTGCCCTCCCGGTAAGAACGCGGCACCGTCAGCAGGGCTTCTTCACTTGTGCGGATAATTGTCGGTAAAACCAAAGCTGCACCGCTGAGAGAAGCCGACAGCAAAGAAAAACCTAATCTCATGTAGAGCACAAACAAAGCAAAGCCAAATAACCCGAACACAATTGAAGGGACACCGGCTAAAATCTCGACGCCTGTTCGAGCTATCTGCACCAACCAGGCTACCAGTTTGCTTTCCTTTACAGCATCGCCGGCATATTCCACCAGGTAAATCCCAGCACCAACCCCCAGTGGTGTGGCAATCGCCAGGGTTAGAACCACCAGGTAGACGGTACTAACAATCGTGGTTGAAATACCCCCATCCCCAGAAACGCCGCCAGCCGGGCGTGTGAACAAAAACTCATAATCAATCACCTGAAAACCTTGGGTGAGCACATACCCAATGATCCAAAAAACAGTGGCAATGGCAGCAAACGCGCAGGTCCAAACAAAAGTATATCCCAATGTCTGTGATACTTTGTTGCGTTTCTTTACCTGTTCTGTCTTTTCCTGGCTGATGAATGTTGCACTCTCTACCGACATTATGCCTCCTTTTTTGAGCGCATGAGCAGCCGTGCAAAACTGTTGACGATTAAGATCATTAGGAACAACAGCACACCAGTAAAGAACAAAGCAGAGCGATGTGCCCCGGCTGCGTAATTTATTTCCACCGCGATATTACCTGTTAATGTCCGAGCTGTATTCAGAAACAATGTCAAGGGATTGTCCGTCAATGGTCTTGGGATGGCGATCGAATTACCAATGACCATGATCATGGCCATGGTTTCCCCCAGCGCTCGGCCGATCCCCAGGATGATGGCAGCTAAGATACCCGATCGTGCTGCCGGTAAAATTGTCCGTGTGATCGTCTGCCAGTGGGTGCCCCCCAATGCCAGTGAACCCTCCTTGTATTCCCGAGGGACAGCCCGAATCGCATCTTCTGCGATGCTGGTCACCGTGGGGATAATCATCACAGCCAGGATAATCGAAGCATTCAATAACCCAAAACCTGTGTTTCTGGGTACATCAATATTTCGAATCAGGGGTGCTAAAACAACCATGCCAAACAACCCATACACCACAGAAGGGATGCCCGCCAACAATTCAACAGCAGGGCGAAATATTTCCCGTACTGCTGGTGGTGCCACCTCTGCCAGTAAAACAGCCGTTCCAATCGATAAGGGGACACCAATCAACACCGCCCCAATTGTGCTTAAGATGGTACCAAGGATCATCGGCACCAGCCCTAGTTGAGGATTTTCGTTTCCAATTATTGAACCTGGCCGCCAGATCGTCCCTAACAACATGGTGTCCAATCCAACCCTTGTGATTGAGTCACGAGCTTCATTGAAGGTGAAAACAAAAATCAAAATAACAATAATAATTGCGCTTAATGCTGAACCCAACAGCACATAACGAACCGTTTGCTCAACAAAATCTCGCTGTCTGGCTGATTCGATAAAAAATTGATCAACCTTGACCAACAAAAAAAGTAACACAATTGGCAGACCCGCATTGATCAGGAAAAAGAGCAGTCCCATTCCAATCACCCTCAAGATAATGACAAAGGGGACCACTGTTAATCCAGCAAAGATGGTCGATAGGATCATGAAAATAATCGTTACAAAATAATACAAAACATACATTAATAAGCCAAGTAACAAAAGCACCCTGGCCCAATTTCGGTACCGCCAAATTCCTCTGGCTGTCACCCCAGCCAGTCCCCCGACGGCCAATAATCCAATAGCATAATAAAAGTTACTGAACTGCAACAGCTGTTCTTGTTGGAGTACCGTTGGAAGCATGGGTGCAATCAAAAGATAAAGTGCTATCAGGACGGCAGCGATTCCCACCAAACCTAGCAAACCTGACAGTCCTTTAGTAAAGATCTCGACCGCCAGGGGTTTTTTTAGCTCTGCATTTCCAGTCAATAAGTCTTCGTTCGTTGTCATCCTAGAAAAACCTCAATGCCTTTGGCTAACTTCGTGGTTAGAGGCGGCCAGCATATGCTGGCACGCCTCCAAACAAACAACTTTATTATTAGTAATAAACAATTTTCACCACAGATTACCGAGCTCTAATGTAATCCTCTGCAACAATTTGTTGACCAAAGCTGCTCAAAATGAAATCGAGGAAAGCCTTGGCAAGACCTTCAGGCTCACCTAATGTGGTCAGGTTCAGCGGCCGGAAGACGGGGTAGTTACCTGACAGGACATTGTCCACAGTTGGTAGAAAACCATTGATTTCCACTAAATTCACACTTTCATCAAGGAAACCAAACGAAAGGTAACCAATGGCAAAGGGTGTGGTAGCCACCGTGGTGCGTACCTGGCCGTTGGATTGCTGCAAGATGGCTGTTTCAGTCATTTCAAAGGTTGGTTCACTCGATTCAAGTACCAGTTCATCAAAAGCTGCCCGGGTGCCGGAACCCTCTTCACGGGAAACCACGATGATATCCGCATCCGGTCCACCCACTTCAGCGTAATTGGTGATCTCACCACCGAAGATGCGTTTGGCTTGTTCCAATGTGATTGAAGGCAGCTCAAGATCAGGATTTGTAACAATGGCGATGCCATCAAAAGCAATCGTATGTACCATCAATTCAGGGAAAGTTTCAAACTCAGAACTTCTAACCTCGCGTGAAACCTGGCCAAGATCAACTGTGCCTTCGCCCGCTGCAGTCACGCCTACACTGGAGCCGCCGCCCTGGACTTCAATCACCAGACCCGGGTTGTAATCCATGAATGCTAAGGCTAGTTTTTCACTCAGTGGTTGCACCGTAGTCGAACCAGCAATTTGAATTTGGCCGGTCAAATCCGTAGGGGGAACATACCCAGCACTTTCACTAACAGCAGGGATATAATCTTCAGCCACGATAGCCTGACCATCTGGACCCAGGATGAAATCAAGAAAAGCTTGCGAGAGCTCATCCAGATCACCGTCAGACGTCAGGTTTAAGGGTCGAAAGACGGGATAGTTACCTGCTAAAACATTATCCACCGTTGGCAGAAAACCATTGATTTCTACTAAATTGATGCTTTCATCTAGGAAACCAAAGGAAAGGTAACCGATGGCAAAGGGGGTCGTGGCAACCGTGGTGCGTACCTGGCCGTTGGACTGCTGCAGGATGGCTGTTTCTGTCATTTCAAACTTTGGTTCACTTGACTCAAGCACCAGCTCGTCAAAAGCTGCCCGTGTACCCGAACCCTCTTCTCGGGAAACAACGATGATTTCCTGATCCGGTCCACCTACTTCAGAATAATTGATGATCTCACCACCAAAGATTAGCTTGGCTTCTTCTAATGAGAGAGAAGGCAGCTCAAGATCAGGATGTGTGACAATGGCAATACCATCAAAAGCAATCGTGTAGACCCGCAAATTAGGAAATGTGTCAAACTCCGATTCTCTGACTTCACGAGAGACTTGCCCGAGATTGACGGTGCCTTCACCTGCTGCGGTCACACCGACACTCGAGCCGCCGCCCTGTACTTCAATCACCAACTCAGGGTTGAGTGCCATGAAGGCTAAAGCCAGCTTTTCAGATAGGGGTTGAACCGTGGTTGATCCAGCAATCTGAATTTGCCCTGAAAGCCCAGAGCCGACCTCGACATCTGGGGCCTCTTCAGCTTCCTCTTCATCAATCACGACTGGTTGATCAGGCTCAGCCGCTTCGGTCTCCACCGGATTTGGCGCGGCAGGTTCCAGGCTGAGATCTGGTGTACAGGCTGAAAATATCATAGCTGTCACCATCAAAACTACAAACAAGATAAAACTTTTACGACGCATACATTCTCCTTTTACTGATTGAACGAATTAATTGTCCGACAGATACATCTTATCAGATTAGGATTAATAACAATGCAAGCCCAATTTAACTTTTGATGAACAGATGTTAAGGGTTCTGGCGTATATTAAAGATCATAGTTATTTTTGTTAATAGGTCGTTTTAAGCCGTTGATGATCATCGAAAAACATTGCATAAAGTTGTTGCAGTATGAAGTGAGGAAAGATAAATGAGGGGGAGTCGGAATTCTATTGGTTTATAATCCCCATTGAAAGAAAAACCCGCAGATATAGACGACTACTCTGCGGGATGGTTCAAGTGTAAAAAAAGAAAGATCAGTTTTGCCAATCGGTATGAAAACTTCCTTCTTTATCCAGCCGTCGGTAGGTATGTGCCCCAAAATAATCACGCTGGGCCTGGATCAAGTTGGCAGGTAGCCGTGCTGTGCGGTAGGCATCAAAGTAAGCCAGTGCTGAGCTGAGGCCATAAACCGGGATGCCCATCCCGATGGCTGTGGTGAGAACATATCGCAGTGCACCCTGGCGCGGGATAATTTGCTCTCGAAAATGGGGATCCAAAAGCAAGTTGGATAAAGCCTGATCGCGGTCGTAAGCGCGCATGATGTCATCCAGCAAATTCGCGCGGATAATACAACCAGCCCGCCAGATCTTGGCTATTTTCTTCATGTCGAAGGCATAGCCATATTCACTGGATGCCAATTGCATCAGACCAAAACCCTGTGCATAAGACAGGACCATGCTGGCAAATAATGCTTCTTTAGCCGCATTGAGCAACTGGCGTCGATCACCTGAGAAACCGGGGGTGGGTCCAATAATTTGTTCACTGGCTGCCACTCGCTGATTTTTCATACCGGAGATGATCCGGCTGGAAACCGCTGCGTTGATTGTGTGGGTCGCTGCCCCTAAATCAAAAGCATTCTGGCTGGTCCATTTACCGGTCCCTTTTTGTTGTGCTTCGTCCAGGATCATGTCGATCAGGGGTTTGCCCGTCTCCCCATCCACTTTCTTAAAGATATCAGCCGTGATATTGATTAAGTAGGAGGACAGTTCACCTTCATTCCAGTCTGTAAACAGATCACCTAATTCTTCAGAACTCAAACCCAAACCTCTGGCAAGCAGGTCATAAATTTCAGCGATTAATTGCATGATCGCATACTCAATCCCGTTATGCACCATCTTGACATAGTGACCCGAACCACCTGGTCCAACATAATCCACACAGGGCTCTCCATCCTCAGCTGTTGCTGCAGCAGCGGTGAAGATTTCTTCCAACTCATCCCATGCCTCCCGGCTGCCACCGGGCATAATGCTGGGACCATGTAAAGCACCCTCTTCTCCCCCGGATACCCCAGCGCCTATGTATAATACGCCCACAGACTGCATTTCAACCAGCCGGCGTTCAGTATCCTCAAAAAAAGTGTTACCGCCGTCTATTAAAATATCGCCAGGCTCAAGGTAAGGTTGGATATCAGCAATGACCGCATCTATTACGGGTCCAGCTTTTATCATCAGCATAATTTTGCGCGGTTTTTCCATGTTCTGTAACAGTTCTGAAAAGGAATAGGCACCAATAACTGGTTTTTCCTTTGCCCGCTTATCAATAAATGCTTCGGTAGTCTCACTTGTCCGGTTATACACAGCCACCGGGAAACCCTTATTGGCAATGTTTAAAGCTAGGTTTTGCCCCATCACACCTAAACCGACCACCGCAAATTTCGCTTTATTCATCTATCCTCCATTATTGTCTTTTGGATTAATTCTACTATAAAGGTTGTTACTATCTTACAAGGCAATATGCTTGTATTGCTTCTTGAGCATTTAGCATTACTGACGATCCCAACAAAAACCCGTAGAAATTAACCAACAACTTTGTAATTAAGAAAAATCCTGTTGGATGAAAAAACCAAACACGGATTAAAACAATTTCATTCACCTGCCTGCAGAACAGAAATTTGCACCATCTATACCTTCAGCCCGCGTGCTTCTCGGCGCTGGGTTAACCACGCATCTTTGTCTTCCGGAATGGGTTTCATTTCCTCAAGAGGTCGCTGCAACAGGCTAATCGCCCCTTCTGGACACACCCGCGCACAGACTCCACAGCCCGTACAGACATTCCGGTCAATCATCGCAATGGTATTGATTGTGATGGCATCAAACTGGCACATCGGCTCACATTCCTGGCAGCCGATACACAAATGCTCATCAACAACAGCAAAATAAGACGACCTTGCAACCACATTCGCCATGTGTGCATCGGCAATACCACGAAGCAACCCACAACCGCACGTACAGCAATTACAGATATAGCTGATCTCATCCTTTTGATTTGAGACCGTATGAACCAGACCAGACTGTGCGGCATAATCCAGCACCTTTAGTGCTGATTCTAAATCCAGAGCTTCCATGTTTGGTGCATTGTCAAAAGCACCTGGTTGATCACTCATCGCTAAACACACTTTCAAGGGGTGCTCACAAGCCTGATCGAGGAGCGTCTGTTGTTTGCGACAGGTACAATCAAAGACCGCCCATGCCTCTTTATTTGACAGCAACGTTGTGACATCCTCCTCGGGTAAGATCTCTACCGTAGAATTTATGGATGCATTGATCGGAATCACCCGGTGAAACTGTGGTTCAACAGTCAACAGGCCTTTGCGGGCTTCTTGGATATAGTCCTCAAAAAGTTGGGCAAAGGTTTTGTCCATTCTGAAAACCTGCCGTTCGTAAAATCCGACAATGAACGGCAGCAGGCTAACTTCGATACCTTGATTACCGCGCCGCATATTGACCAGGCCTTTACTGACCATCCCCTTAATTAACACCAGGCTGTCAGTTCGTGATAGCCCGGCCAGGATACTAAGTTCGTCCACAGGTTGATAAGATAATGATAAGTGCAATGCGAATTGCGCTTCATCCGGGGCGAACAACGCTGCCAGCAAATCCAACTCCTTACCACTTTCAGTTGCCGGAAAACCCTGTGGAAACGCATCTAAATGATTGGCTAATGCCTGGTAGGTATCTTTATGTTCCATAACCAAATCCTTCATCTTATAATTGATCACACCTCATTATATACCAAACACTAAAACACCCCTGGAAACGCCAGGGGTGTTTTTTAATATTGCTAGTGGGCATTTATACTTCTACCACAGAATTTTCAGTGCCCATTTCGTTTGTTGCATAAGCATCCGCTGACCAATCATTCTCCCAACGTTCATTATCAAGTAAATAACGGAATTGGTACGATCGTCCTGTTTCGAGGGTCATCGCAGTATAGAACGAGCCATCCTTCTTCTTTGTCATTGGATCGGCCTGTTCATCCCAGCCATTAAAATCACCAACCAAACAGGCTGTTTGGGCGTCAACTTCTTTCGGCAGGTAAAACCAAACGCGGCAGGTATTTCCACCTTTATAGTAGTGTTTTTTCAACATATTACCTCTCTTTTAATTAGTCTGATACACTGATGCTACCACATGAAGGTAAAAACACAAAAACCCAAGGCAATCGCAAAGTAAATCAGTGAAACAAAAAATATCTTTATAATCAAGTTGTTGAAAACCATTGTTAAATAAACCCACCCCAACCCCTCCCTAAATGGAGGGGCTTCAAG